>JAGADB010000040.1 GCA_017613815.1 Clostridia bacterium
ATGATAGGCCAGATAATCGGCAGATGGGGCAACTTTATGAACGCCGAAGCGTACGGGGTAGTGGGACAGTACGATTTTCTCGGAAAGAGCATCGACCTTACGTCGCTCGCCTACGGAAACCCGCTTTTGATGACGATAAACGGCGAAATGGTGCACCCGACGTTTCTTTACGAGTCGGTGTGGAACCTTGTCGGTTTTCTTATAATAAACGCATTCTGGAAAAAGAGAAAATATAACGGAAACGTGTTCCTTTGGTATATAACGTGGTACGGTCTCGGCAGATGCATTATAGAGGGCTTGAGAGGGGACAGCCTTTACATCGGAAGCATAAGGATTTCCCAGGCTATAGCGCTGGCATGCTTCGTTGTCGGATTAATACTGCTTATAATATTCGCATTCAAGTATAAAAACGCAAAACGTGTTGAGGAGAAATAAGAAAATGTCGGTAATAATGGACGGAAAAGCGCTTGCCGCAAAGATAAGAGAACAAATAAAGAACGATACCGCGGCTTTTGTAAAGGAAACGGGCATAACGCCCGGCCTTGCTGTAATTCTCGTCGGAGACGACGCGGCGTCGCATATTTACGTAAGAAATAAGGAAAAAGCGTGCGCGGAAGTCGGTTTCAAGTCGGAAATGTACCTGCTTGAAGAAAAAACCACCGAGGAAGAACTGCTTTCGCTCATACATAAACTAAACGAAAGAGACGATATCCACGGAATCCTCGTTCAGTCGCCGCTTCCGGAGCATCTCGACGAAGCGCTCGTGATTGACAACATTTCGCCGGACAAGGACGTCGACGCGTTCCATCCCGTAAACGTCGGCAAAATAATGATAGGCGATTACAGCTTCTTGCCGTGTACTCCCGCCGGAGTGATGGAATTCTTCAAGGAATACGGCATTGATACGACTGGAAAGAGATGCGTCGTTGTCGGCAGAAGCAATATCGTCGGAAAACCGATGGCTATGCTTATGCTTCACGCAAACGCAACCGTTACCGTATGCCACTCGAAGACAAAGGACCTTGCCGATATTACGAGAAAAGCGGATATAATCGTCATGGCAATAGGAAAAGCCGATTTTCTCAAAGCGGATATGATAAAAGACGGCGCCGTCATAATCGACGTCGGAATGAACAGAAATCCGGAAGGAAAGCTTGCGGGCGACGTCGATTTTGAAGAGTGTGAAAAAAAGGCGTCATATATTACTCCCGTGCCGGGCGGCGTAGGTCCCATGACCATAACCATGCTAATGAAAAACACGCTTACGGCAGCAGAAAACTTCAGCAAAAAGAAAGGTTAATACATAGGACGGATATGAAAAACATTATTTTGATAGGTATGCCCGGAGCGGGCAAGAGCACGATAGGCGTAATACTTGCAAAAACGCTCGGAGTGGATTTTATAGATACCGATATGGTAATACAGAACAGAACGGGCGAGCTTTTGCAGACGACGCTTCAGAAAGTAGGCGTAAAAGGTCTTCTTGACGAGGAAGAGGCGGCGATAAAGAGTCTTGATATGAAAAAGCCGTGCGTAGTCGCAACCGGCGGCAGCGCCGTGCTTCGCGAAACCTCCATGAAGCACCTGAAGAAAAACGGAGTATGCGTATATCTTTACCTGCCGTACAGCGTAATCTCGCACAGGGTAAACAACAGGGATACGCGCGGAATTGCGGCGGAAAACAACGAAACGCTCAAGGATATTTACGACTACAGAACGCCGTTTTACGAAAAATACGCGGATTACACGGTGGACTGCAGGGGACATACGGTCCAGAAAAACGTATCGGAAATTCTGCAGGTCATGCTCGGCCTCAACGAGTAAAAAGATGTTGACTTTTTACCGTTTACATGATAAAATAGATTAAATAAAATTTAAGGATGGATAATTATGGGCAACAGAGAAGTAACCTTAATGGATCTCTTTAATATTCTTATAAAGAGAATTTGGATTATACTCGCGGCAATGGTAATAGGCGGCCTTATAGCGCTCTATTACAGCAAAAAAGTAATAGTTCCGAAATATGAATCGACAACAAAATATTTTATAGACACGTCTGTCGTTGACGGCACGTCGGGAACGTTTTCCATCGACGCAAACAGAAACCTCACCGTTTCGAGAATGTTCGTTCCGACGTATATAGTTATTCTCAATACCAAGGACTTTGTTGAGGAAATAATTCCCAAGCTCGAAAATGCGGGACTTTCCAGAGAATATAAGGCGGACGAGCTTTACAGATCGATAAAATATTCCATGGCTGAAGATTCCGAAAGCTTCACGGTTACCGTTTCGGCGTATTCGCCGCAGGACGCGCTGACCATCGCGCAGTGTATCGAGGAAAACGCGGAATCATATCTTGTTGAGATGAGATCCGGCTCGGAAAACACGCTGAAAATAGCGGATAAGGCGAGACTCAACGAGTCGCCCAAAAACGTAAAGACGTCGGTAAACATCCTCATAGGCGCGTTTGCCGCGGCAATCGCGGTATTTGCGATATTCTTCATAATTGAAATCATCGACGTAAGAATAAAAGACGAAAAAGAATTTGAAGAAATTATAGGATTGCCCGTTCTCGGAATAATTCCCGAATACAGCGAACATTCAAAGAGCAGATACGGATATTATTCTTCGAGATATTCTTCAAAAAGTTATGAGAGACACTGAGAAGAAGGGGGTTATGGAAAATGAATAATTCAAACAACAAAAACAACGAAAAGAAAAGCTTTTCCAGTAAGGAAGTCCTTATTACAAACGCCGCTTCGAATTTCCAGCTCGTCGAAGCGTATAAAACGCTGAGAACGAACATACTGTTCTCAATGCCTTACAACAAGCAGCATACCTGCCGTAAAATCCTTATCGTCAGCGCCGAAGCGGGCGAAGGAAAGTCGACTACTTCCGTAAACCTTGCGGAAACCCTTTCCGAAACCGATACGAAGGTTCTTCTTATCGACGCCGACCTCAGAAAACCGACGATAAACAAGTACTACAATATAGAAAGCCGTAAAGGCCTTTCGAATATACTTTCCGGTATGAATACGATAGAGGAGTGCATTTACCGCAAGAGCGAGACCGAAAACCTCTATATCATACCCTCCGGACTGCTCCCTCCGAACCCTTCGGAACTCCTGAGCAGCAAGGCAATGATAAAACTTCTTGAGGAAGTTGACAAGGACTACGATTACGTTATAATCGACGCGCCTCCCGTAAACATCGTGTCTGACGGCGTTCTGCTTTCGAGCATGGTTGACGGCGTTGCTTTCGTGTGCGCATACGCAAGCTCGACGTATCCGGAAGTTGCAAAAGCGCTTTCGTCGCTCAAGCTTGCAAAAGCAAACATTATCGGCGTTATTCTCAACCGTGTCGTAAACAAGAAGCACAAGAACAAGAGAGGCTACAACTACAGTTACAAGTACAGATACAAGAACATTGACGCCGCAGGCCACTCAGCCGACAAAGAAAAAGAATCCGACAAATAAGTTGAAAGTATAATATGCGGTGAAAGAATATGACTGATATACATACACATATATTAAGTAATATTGATGACGGACCGAAAACCGAGGAAGAAAGCCTGCAGCTTCTCAAAGAGCTTGAAGCGACGGGCGTTACACGGGTTGTTTCGACAAGCCACTTTTATTCCGCGAGTAAACAGATTGAAGACTTTACCCAAAAACGCGACGACAGACTCGAAATAGCAAGAAAGCTTGTCAAAGATTGCATCTGAACAATTTCCATACATTGGCTATGCCGACAACCAACATTTTGCAAATGACAATTTGAAGAACA
>JAGADB010000001.1 GCA_017613815.1 Clostridia bacterium
ATTCTTCATTATTCATTATTTCTCCCCGCCCTGCTTCCGACAATGCCTACGGCTATCGAGCAGAGGCACAGTATCACGAGAATGTTGAGCACCGTCTGCCAGCCGCCGACGTCGGCGATTTTGCCGAGCGCGTATGAGCTCACCGTGCTTCCGGCGTAGCAGCAGCCGTTGAGTATGCCCGCCATCTTGCCGGAATCGACCACGTCTCTCATTTTAAGCGGCGCCAATGACGTTACGACGTTGTTTATGCCGTGCATCATACAAACGACCGCTCCGAAAAGTATTACGGCAAAGGCGGCGTTCATCGCGGGAACTCCCGCAATAACCGCTATTCCCGCGGTCGAAACCGCAAAGAGAAGCGAGATTAAAAGAAGGAAGTTTTTGATATATTTATTGAGCTTTAACGATATAAGCGCACCGAAAATGCCGAGTACGGGCAAAACGACCGTAAGAAGTATCGAAAGACTGTCGGGAAGCCCGTATCTGTCTTTGAGTATTTCGGGCACCCAGGTCGTAAGTCCGTCTTTGACGATATTGTGGATAACCGAAACGAACCCTAAAAAGAGCATAAGAATTATAAATCCGCGCATTTTCCCCGAGCCCTTTTCGGGGGCGTCGCCGACGCGTTCCTTTTTGTAAACCTCGAGGTCTTTTCCGTAAACGCAGAACCAGATAACGCCGAGAAGCGTCATTACCGCGGCGCCGAACAGAAACGCGAGCCGGTAATTATTCAAAAAAGCAAAAAACGAGCTCGAAGAATAGGCGGCGATTGTGCCGACGCAGGTCGTGGTGCTTAAGAGTACCATAGCCCTGCCGAGATGCGCGTCGTCGACGGTTTTGCTTATTACCGAAACTATGCCCGACCAAAGACACGACTGCGCAAAGCCGTTAATAAGCCAGAGATACTTGAAGGTGAAAAACGGCGCGCCGAAATAAAGCGCAAGGTTTATCGCGGAGGAAACCAAAAGCACCGTCGGGAAGAGGATTTTCTTGTTGTAGCGGCTGCTTAAAATGCCGTTTATTACCTGCCCTACGCCGTACGCGAAGAAGAAAAACGTCGCGACCAAACCTGCCTGCGCCTTTGTTACGCCGTAGCTTTCGATGATGAGCGTTATGTTCGCGTTATAGCTGTATCTGCCGAGATACGCCATGCTGTATATCAGCCAGCAGAGTATTATAATCGTATTTTGGGAAATTCTCTTTTCTTTCATTGTAAATTACCTTTTTGCACGGGGCTGAAACTGTTTTTTTATACTTTGATAGGACATTGTATCATACTTTTTCAAAAAAAGCAACCGAAAAGAGATTTTTTGCACGCAAAAAACGCGCTTTGGAAAAATCTTTTCAAAAAATCATTAATTTTCCATAATTTTTTTCAAAAAACTATTGAGAAAAATCAAAATATAGTGTATGATATATTTGTAATACTCTATTTATAGTAGAATGAAATGATTTTGGTATAACATACATTCTGAAAGGATGAAGTACTTTGAGAAGAAAAGCGATTATTTCAAAAATCATCACGTCAGCCCTCGTGTTGTGCGTAATTTTTGCGCTTGCCGCCGCCGCGGCGGAGCTTTCGGACATATCCGGACACTGGGCGGAAGAATATATCTCCTACGGCGTTGAAAAGGGATACATAAACGGATACGCGGACGGCACGTTCAAGCCCGACGTAAACGTTACGCGCGCGGAGTTTTCAAAAATGATAAACAGCTCGCTCGGAATTACCAAAGAGGCGGAAAACCCGTTTTTTGACGTGGAGGAAACCGACTGGTTCTATTCCGACGTCAAAAAGGCGGTTTACGCGGGATATATAAGCGGATACGAAAACGGCGCGTTTATTGCGACCAACTATATTACGAGGCAGGAGGCTGCGGCAATTCTTTCGAGAATCGCGACGCGCCCGGAGAACACAAAGAGTCTTTCCCCGGTATCCGATGAGGGAGATATTGCCGACTGGGCAAGGGACTATATGGTATTCGTCTTCTCAAAGGGCTTTATGACGGGCGACGAAAACAAAAACCTCAACCCCAAGGGTAACCTCACGAGAGGCCAGGCGGCAAAGCTCATTTATATGCTTGCAACCGAGGAAAACGTATATAACGGCGACTACAAGGTTTCTCTTGACAACGCGCTTCTGTCCGAGACGGTATTCACCGACGGCGTGATTTTCGAGTCGTCAAAGGAAGGCGCGTCTCTTGCGCTTGATGGCTGCCGCGTTCTCGGCACGCTGAAAATCAGCACAAAGGACAAATCCTCGCTTGAAATAAAGGATTCGGCGGTTTCCGATATGATAGTTTCGGGAAAGGGCGCCGAAATCGAACTCAAAAACGGCGCATCCGTTTCGTTCCTTACGGTAAAGAGCCCGTCGAAAATTAAGGGAGAGGGCTACGGCACGGTATATCTTGCGTCGGGCGACCTCGTTTCGGACGCGACGGTCATAGACGCGTCCCCGAGAAGCGTCAAGGTTATGACGGACGCGGTAATAAAGGCAGGCGACCTTGAAACGCTCGAAATAACGAGCCCCGTTGCGCTCGTAATCCAGA
>JAGADB010000041.1 GCA_017613815.1 Clostridia bacterium
AGTCTGTCGTGCTGCCATTACACAATTCCGCAGTGCTATTTTGTCAGCGTAGTTATTATACAACTTGCAGGAGGTTTTGTCAATAGTTTTTTTGAAAAAACCGGATACCTGAGAAAACGGCGCAAAAAAGCGAAGTCCGCGGACTTCGCTTTCATTTTATTTTACGAATTTCGAATAAATCGTCTTTATCGACTTTTCAAAGTCGGTATTGTCCACGCCGACTATAATATTCAGCTCGCTTGAGCCCTGGTCTATCATTCTTATGTTGATATCCTCGTCGGCAAGCGCGCGGAATACCGACGCCGCGGTTCCTTTCGCGTTTTTCATTCCGCGGCCAACCACCGCGATAAGCGCGATATTCTTTTCAATGCTTATGCTGTCGGGCATGGTCGAAGCCATGAGTTCCGAAATGATGATGTCCTCTTTGCCCTCAAGCTCGTGGTCGTTGACTACGACGCTCATGGTATCGATTCCCGACGGGAGATGCTCGAAGCTCATTCCGTTCTTTTCAAGAACGTTGAGCAATCTTCTTCCGAAGCCGATTTCCTCGTTCATCATATCCTTTTCAAGCGTGAGTACCGTAAAGCCCTTTTTGCCCGCGATACCCGTAAGAATGCTTGCCTCGTTGGTCTTGTCGGTGTGCGTAACTATAAGCGTTCCCTCGTCTTCGGGTGCGTTGGTGTTCTTTATATGAATCGGGATACCCGCTTTTTTAACCGGGAAAATCGCGTCCTCGTGAAGCACGGTCGCGCCCATATACGAAAGCTCGCGCAGTTCTCTGTACGTCAAAACCGAGATATTTTTCGGGTTTTCGACGATTCTCGGGTCGGCAATCATAACGCCCGAGACGTCGGTCCAGTTTTCGTACTCGTCGGCGTCCGCCGCACTTGCGACTATCGCGCCCGTAATGTCCGAGCCGCCGCGTGAAAACGTCTTTATGGTATCGTTTGCCGTAACTCCGTAAAATCCGGGGATTACCGCCCTCTCGCTGTCCTTTAAGCGCTCTCTCATAACGTTGTAGGTTTTGGGCGCGTCGAACGAGCCGTCGTCGTTGAAAAACACGACTTCGGCGGCGTCTATGAAGTCAAAGCCGAGATATTCCGACATTATCTTCGCGTTGAGGTACTCGCCTCTGCTCGCAGCGTAGTCTTTTCCGACGCGCGCGATAAAAGCGTTCTTTATCGTCTCGTAATCCTTTTCGAGCGAGATGTCAAGCCCGAGTTCGGATATGATTTCGTCGTATCTCTGCTTTATTTTTCCGAAAACCGCGGAAATTTCACCGGTCCTTGCCGTTTCCTCGTAGCAGGTATACAGCATGTCGGTTATCTTCACGTCTTCCTTGTTTCTTTTTCCGGGGGCCGACGGAACAACGTACCGCCTTGACGGGTCGGAAAGCACAATTTTAGCAACTTTTTTGAATTGCGCCGCGTCCGCAAGCGAGCTGCCGCCGAATTTTGCAACTTTTATCACAAAACGTCCTCTTTTCCAAAATATTTCAAAATAACAGTAATTATGTTATATTATATTTACTTTACGCCGTTTTGTCAATGAAAATTTATAAAGAAAATCCGCTTTTTTGCAAAAGCGGATTGTTTTATGCGTATTTTTTGCCTTTTTGCCGAAAATAACGCCTGTTTTTCAGTTTTTCGTGCCTTTCGGGAGTTCTATTCCCTTTAAGATGTTGGTCTCGAACGAATAGAATATTCCGCCTTCCTCGCGCGCCCTCTTGAATGCGAGTTTTACGAGTCTGTCAAGCAGTTCGTCGAACTTTACGCCCGTCGCCTCCCAGAGATAGAATGCAAGCGAGCCGGGAATGGTATTAAACTCGTTCAAGTAGAGCTCATCGTTTACCGTGTCGTAGAGATAATCTATTCTCGACACGCCCGCGCAGCCCATCGCCTTGAACGCCTTTACCGAATAATCCCTTACCTTGTCCTCAAGCTCTTTTGAAATGTCGGCGGGTATCTTTCTTTTGAGGTTTGCCATGCCGGCGGACTTGGTTCCGCCTTCTTTTGCGCCCTTGCTTCCGCTTTTTCCGCCGGACGACACGTATTTGTCCTCGTAGGTTAAAATTCCCTCGTCGTTTACCGGCTCTTCGCAGACGGAAGCAACCGCTTCATACTTGTCGCCGAGCACAGAGCAGTTGATTTCCTTTAAGTTCTCCACCGCGTTTTCGGCAAGCACCGTCGTCGAGAACATAAACGCTTCGTCAAGCGCGCCCATAAGCTCCATACGCTCCGAAACCTTCTTTACGCCGACGCTTGAGCCGAGGTTTACGGGTTTTACGATAACGGGGTATCTCGTGTTTTTTTCGATTTTATCTATAATTTCATCCTTGTTGTCGAAATATTCCCTTACGTTTACGCTCACGCAGTCAAGCACCGGTATTCCGTTCATTTTCATTACCGCTTTGGTCGCCGCCTTATCCATACCCAAAGCGCTTGCGCATACGTCGCAGCCGACGAACGGGATTCCCACGGTTTTGAAATATCCCTGAAGCGTGCCGTCTTCTACGTTTGTGCCGTGAACCACGGGAAACGCGACGTCTATTTCGGAAACGATATCCGAGCCGAAGGTTTTGGACGGGTATCTTACGAGATAAAATTTATTTCCGTCGTTTACGAGGTTTACCCTTTGCGCCGACTTTACGACGGCGTCTATATCCTTGTATGCGGAAATGTCGTTCGTTTTGCCGTCCGTGTACATCTTTCCGTCTTTGGTGATATACACCGTGATTACGTCGTATTTTTCGGCGTCGAACGCGTTATACGCCTGAAGCGCCGACACGACGGAAACCTCGTGTTCCACGCTTTTTCCTCCGAAAAAGAGTCCCACGCGCACTTTTGAAGCATTACCGTTTTTCAATGTCTATACCCCTTTTTCTGTTTATTATCTGAAATTATCGGGCAGGTCGTTTTCGAGAAGAACGTATTTTATTCTTCCGATTTCAAGCGTTTCCGCCTGCTTTACGGCTTCCGCAGGGCCCGAAACGCAGAAAATCCTGCTCTCGTCAAAGCCCGCCTTCTTCGCTCCCGAAATTATGCTGTTCTTGTTGTATTCACCCACGACGAAGAGATAGTCGCATCTTGTGTAAGCGTATTCTCCGAGTTCAGTATTCTTTTCGTCCTGCGCTTCTCCGAGTTCAACCATGCCGGGCGTTACCAGAACCCTTGCGCCGTCAAAGCGCGACAGCACGTCGAGCGCCGCCTTTGCACCGCTCGGGTTTGAATTGAAAGAGTCGTCGATTATAACCGTGCTTTTGGCATCTATAATCTGCAGTCTGTGCGGCACCGCTTCAAGCCTCGACACCGCAAACGCGATATCTTTTTTATCTACTCCGAGTTTGTCGGCAGCGGAGACGCACGCGAGGATGTTTTGAACGTTATGGCTTCCGAGAAGCCTCGTTGAAAGTTCAAATTCCGCATTTTCGCATTTCACGGTAAAACCCGTTCCGTTTCTGTCGGTTTTTACGTTTTCCGCCTTATACGACGCGTTTTCCGACGTTCCGTAATATACGGTATTTCCGTCGTAACTGCGATTTACGATATATTCGTTGTCGCCGTTCAAGAAGATATATCCGTCTCCGTTTTCTC
>JAGADB010000042.1 GCA_017613815.1 Clostridia bacterium
AAATACGCTTATACATTTCTATTCTTCTCTGCGGCGCGCTTATATATTTTTCGGGAATATACGCGCTGATGCCGAGGTCGATGCTTGTTTTGGGGCTCTCCTTTACCTGTTTTCCCTTTTCTTCGAGCACCGCCTGCTCGAGAATCTTTATGAACATATCGTAGCCGACTTCTTCCATATGTCCCGACTGCTCCGCGCCGAGAAGGTTGCCGGCGCCCCTTATTTCGAGGTCCTTCATTGCAATTTTGAAGCCCGAGCCGAATTCGGTGAATTCCTTTATCGCGACGAGTCTTTTCTGCGCGATTTCGCTAAACATATTTTCCGGTCTCCACGTAAAATACGCGTATGCGCGCCTGTTGGACCTGCCGACTCTGCCCCTTATCTGATGAAGCTGGGAAAGTCCCATTTTATCCGCGTCTTCTATGATAAGGGTGTTCGCGTTCGGCACGTCGACTCCCGTTTCTCTTCTCGTGGTGCCGACGAGGATATCTATCTTTCCCTCGGTCATATCGTACCAGATTTCGGACAGTCTTTCCTTATCCATCTGTCCGTGCACCGTTTCTATTCTCGCTTCGGGGAATTCCGTCTTTAATCTGTAAGCGGTGTTTTCTATATCCTCAACCCTGTTATGCATATAGAACACCTGGCCGCCGCGGCGCAGTTCCTTTCTTACCGCCTCGTAAACTATGGTCTTATCGTATTCGAGCACGTAGGTCTGCACCGGGTATCTGTCAATCGGCGCCTCTTCGAGTATCGACATATCGCGTATGCCCACAAGCGCCATATTGAAGGTTCTCGGTATCGGCGTCGCCGTAAGGGTGAGCACGTCGACCTGCTTTGACATCTCTTTGAGTCTTTCCTTATGCGCGACTCCGAATCTCTGCTCCTCGTCGACTATAAGCAGTCCCAGATCCTTGAATTCTATCTTTTTATTAAGAAGCTTATGCGTGCCGACCACTATATCGACTTTGCCGGTCTTAAGCCTTTCGAGCACGTCTTTTGCCTTTTTGGCGGAGACGTATCTCGAAAGCATTTCAACCTTTATCGGAAAGCCGTGCATTCTCGACGAAACCGTCCTGAAATGCTGCAGCGCAAGCACGGTCGTCGGGACCAAAAACGCGACCTGCTTTCCGTCCATTATGCACTTGAACGCGGCTCTGAGCGCGACTTCCGTCTTTCCGAAGCCCACGTCGCCGCAAAGAAGTCTGTCCATGGGATGAGATTTTTCCATATCCCTTTTGATGTCGTTTACGGCGTCTAATTGCCCCTCGGTCTCCTCGTATTCGAAGTTGGACTCAAATTCACGCTGCCATTCGGTATCCTCGGAAAAGGCGTATCCGGGGCGTCTCATGCGTTCGGCGTAGAGCGTGATGAGCTCCTTTGCCATATTTTTCGCCGCCTTTTTCGCCCGCTGCTTTTTCTTTATCCATTCCGAGCCGCCCATTTTGGAAAGGGTTACGTTTTCGGCTTTTCCGGTGTATCTCGACACCTTGTCGAGCTGGTCGCAGGGCACGTAAAGCACGTCCTTGCCCGCGTATTTTATCGTTATATAGTCCCTCGTTACGCCCGCAACGGTGAGGGTTTTTATGCCGACGTACTGCCCTATTCCGTGGAGCTCGTGAACGACGTAGTTTCCGCTTGTAAGTTCGAGGTAAGAGGTTATTTTATTCTTGTTTTTCTGCGATTTTTCGTCTTTTGCGCGTTCGGTTTTTCCCTTTCTTAAAGCGTAACCCTGCGACACGTTTTCCTCGCAGAGAAAGACGGTTTTCGACTTTGTGAATTCAAAGCCGGTATATTCGTCCGACGCAGATTTCTGCGGTATGATATAGACGTGTTTGCGGGACATTTCCGATATATCGGGGTTTTCCGAAAGCACGCTCTTTATCCCCTTGCTGTTTAGCATATCGAAAAGCTCCGACGCGTAAGACGCGGTTTTTACGCACAGCGCGGTCTTATACCCCTGCCTGATATACCCTTCGAGGTCGTCGCACAGCACGTCGGTGCCGCGCTCTATTCCCGGCGACTGCTTTGAGTCGAACGCAAACAGTCCCGATATTTCAAAATCGGGCGTGCTTGCGAAAATATCGGTTGCAACGCACGGTCTTTTTAGGAAAACAGTCTTCAGGTCCTCGTAATTCTTACACCAAACGCAGTTTTTTATATTCATTTCGCCGAGCGACGCCATATCGACGAGCGTCTGGTTGAGCCCGGAAATATACGCGTTCAGTCTGTCCCTCACCCTCGGATAGTCGCATACGAAAAGCGTTCCTTTTGCATAGTCGAAAAGCGTGGTAAAGCCGTAAATATACGGCAGGTACTTATCGAGAGACTTACAGTCTCCGTTTTCTATATCCGTTCTCTCCTGCGCGAGGCGGCTTGCGAGTTTATCGTTTTGCTTTTTAATTGCGGAATTACAGAGTGCTTTATTTATTTTAAGCACTTCTTCCCTTTTTTCTTTGGAAATTTTGATTTCTTTTACGGGTGTAATATCTATTTCCGTTATACTTTCGGTGCGCCTCTGCGTCATCACGTCGAAGTAGCCCGCTCCGTCAAGTTCGTCGCCGAAAAATTCAAGTCTTACGGGATTTTCTTTGTCGGGAACGAAGATGTCGAGAATATCTCCCCTCTTTGAGTACTGTCCCGCACCCTCGACGGTATCGGTCTTTGTATATCCGTAATTTTCAAGCGTTTCGGAGAATTTATACAGGTCGACCGAGTTTCCGACCTTTATGTGAGTTTTTTCGTTCAGATACTCTTTCGGCGGCAGAATCGAAAGTGCCGCCTCAGGCACTGCGGCAACCACTTTGCAGGCGCCGGAACATATTTCCCTTAAAACCTTTAGTCTCTCGTATTCCCATTCCTTTGACGAGGCTTCGACGTTATAGAAGTTGAAATCTCTTGCCGGAAATACCGAAACTCCGTCTATAAACGCGGAAAGTTTATTTTTTAAGGAATACGCCGTCTTTTCGTCGGGCACGAGTACGACCGCGGTCTTTCCTTCGGAAAGCTTTTTTTCGAGGACGAGGGATGAAATTATCGCGTTTCTCGCACCGTCGGAAACGCCCGTTACGAGCGCGGGGCCCTGTGTATATGCTTTTCCGCCGGCGGAAAATCTATATAGTGTTTCGAGCATCTGTTTATATTCCGTTTCGCGCCTTATCATTCCGACAAGAAAATCCGACACGTTATTTACGTATTTGCCCTTTTCCATCTCGCCCTCTCCTTTCGTTTTTTTACAACACTTTTTGGCTGTACTTTTACAAGCACAGCCTTGAAAATTATTCGTTTTTATTATTATACGCCTTTAATACGGAAATTTCAAATTTTTTTCAAAAAAACAAAACCCTCCGGTTTCCCGGAGGTATCCTGTTTGCAAACATATTTTTTTGAAAATCTTAAACGGCTCTTGTTACCTTGCCGGAACGAAGGCAGCGAGAGCATACGTTTACCGTCTTATGCGTGCCGTTTTCAACGACTTTTACGCGTCTTATGTTAGGCTTCCAGGCTCTGTTTGTTTTTCTGTGGGAGTGTGATACGTTGCATCCGAACGTAACGCCTTTTCCGCAAATCTCGCATTTTGCCATTTATTACACCTCCAAAAGCTAAATGTCCTTTGAATTTTCGCATAAACTACGTTTACACAAAACAACAACTTGTATTATATCACTATAATTATCAAATTGCAATAGATTTTTTATTTTTTTTGAAAATTTTTTCGGAAAATTGAAAAAAAGTATATTTTTCTTTATATTCCGTCCGTTTTCTACGCTTTGCTCATCTTTGCGTAATTGCCCATTATCTTTTTTGTGCCCACCGAGTCGAAGGCGACCTCGTAGAGAACGTCTCCCGACATGGGGCGCACGCTTAACACCGTGCCTTCCTTGAATACCGGGTGAGTAACGCGGTCTCCGACCTTAAAGGTCGGCGGAGCCGTCTTGTTCATCTTTACAAGCAGCTCTTTTTTGCGCTCGTTGAACTTTTCTTCTATATAAGAGCCCCTTTTCACGAAGGGTTGGCGGGCGTCTGAGCCGAAAAACTTATTTCTCTCCGTAATATACGTTACGTCGGCGTTCTGTTCGGAAATTTCGCAGCAGTCCTCGGGGATTTCCTCGACAAAACGCGATTTTCTGTGGAATTCCGTCCTGCCGAACACCATTCTGTTATTGCAATATATGATATAGAGCTTCTTTTTCGCCCTGGTTATCGCAACGTAGGCAAGCCGTCTCTCCTCTTCCATCTCTTCTTCGGATTCGCTTATCGCCTGGTTTCCCGGGAAAACGCCCTCCTCCATGCCGGGAAGAAATACCACGGGAAATTCAAGCCCCTTTGCGCTGTGCACCGTCATAAGCACGACGGCGGGCGCGTTTTCGTCGTAGTTATCTATATCGGAAACGAGCGCGACTTCTTCCAGAAACGAGTTAAGGCTTGCGTTTTCGGTATCGTTTTCGTATTTTACGGCGTTGGAAACGAGTTCCTTTACGTTTGCGGTCCTGTCCTTCGCCTCTTCCTTTTCAAGCGTTGACAGCGAGTCGAGATAGCCCGTCTTTTCGACGACTTTTTTTACGAAAACGCCTATCGAAAGTTCGTTTACGTCTTCCGCAAGCTCATACATCATATCGGCAAAGGCACGGAGTTTTGACTCCGATTTTGAAAGCGACGGATACGCTTTTGCGTTTTTTGCGCAGTAAAGCATGCTCTTTCCTTCGGCAGACGCTATTCTTTCAAGCTCGCTTACCGTTACGTCTCCTATGCCCCTTTTCGGGACGTTGATTATTCTCTTTAACCGCAGATTGTCGTTCGGGTTTGCGAGAACGCAGAGGTATGCTATAACGTCTTTGATTTCTCTTCTCTCGTAGAACCGTATTCCGCCTATTATTCTGTACGGAACGGCGCTTTTTATGAATGCCGTTTCAAGCGCGTTCGACTGGGCGTTCATCCGGTAGAGGACCGCGAAGTCCTCGAATTTATATTTTCCGTCCGACACAAGGTCGGTTATGGTGTTTACTATGTACTGCGCCTCGGAATTCTGGTTATCGCAGGTGCAGAGCGTGATTTTTTCGCCGTTTTCGTTGCCCGTCCACAGCGTTTTTCCCTTTCTCTTGCGGTTATTTTTAATAACGCTGTTGGCGGCGTTTACTATGACGTCGGTCGAGCGGTAATTCTGTTCGAGTTTTATTATCTTTGTGTCCTTGAAATACCTGTCGAAGCCGAGAATATTATCTATGGTCGCGCCCCTGAATTTATATATGCTCTGGTCGTCGTCGCCGACTACCATAATATTTTCCTTTTCGTTGCAGAGCAGTTCGGTAAGTCTGAACTGCGCCTTATTGGTGTCCTGATACTCGTCAATTAAGATATACCTGAATTTGCGCCTGTATTTTTCGAGCGCCTCTCCGTCTGTTTCCAGAAGTTTTACGGTGAGCATTATTATATCGTCGAAATCGAGTGCGTTTGCCTTTTTCAGCCGCTTTTCGTATTCCTTATACAGAAGAGATACCGTCTTTCTTCTCAAATCGCGCGTGCCGACGTTTTGCGCGTACTCCGCCGCGGACAAAAGATTTTCCTTTGCCCTCGATATCTCGTTTAACACGCTTTTTGCGGGAAAAGACGTTTCGGACGCGCCGAAATCGCTTATTATCGACGACATAAGTCTTTTCTGGTCGTCGGTATCGTATATCGTAAAGGATTTTTCATATCCGAGTCTGTCTATATACGCGCGCAGAATTCTCACGCACACCGAATGGAACGTGCCCGCCCAAATATCGTTCGCAAACGAGCCTAAATTTTTTTCGAGTCTCGTCTTTATTTCGCCCGCAGCCTTATTGGTAAAGGTTATGGCGAGCACCTGATAAGGAAAGGCGGGCTCGTTTTTGAATTTCTGCGCCGCTTTTTCAAGTATGGCTTCGTCTGCGTTTTCGTCATACGCGAGTTTTTCGAGTTCATCCGCAAACGCTTCCGTAAGCATGCTTTCGGGAACGTTTTCGTTGAAATATGCGTTTCCGTACGCAATTATATAGCATATTCTCTCTACGAGCACGGTGGTTTTTCCGCTTCCCGCGCCGGCAAGCACCAGAAGCGGTCCTTCGGTTGAAAAGACCGCTTCCCTTTGCTTTTCGTTGAGAAAAGAATACATTTTATCGAATATTTTTTTGCGCGCCTTTATGAGTCTTTGCTTTAAGTCCATATTTATGCCTTTCGGGAGTTTTTGAAAATTATAGCAGAACTTTTGAGTTCTGCTATAAAACTATTTTTATTGAGCCGCTTTGATTTGCTGGTTTTCGGTCCGGTGGAAGGTCGGTACTATTTCGGAAATCTTATTTTCTATCGAGCAAAGCATTACTTCGGGCGACAGGCTGTTGTTTTCCGCTATTTCGTCAAGCTCTTTCAGCTTATCGTGAAGCTTTTCGCTGTCGAAGTCCACGAAATGTCCTATGAATATCTTATCGTTTTCCGTCTTTTCGAGGTTTTCGTCCGAAAGCATGAGTTCCTCGTATAGCTTTTCTCCCGGACGAAGTCCCGTATATTTTATTTCGATATCGGTGCCGACTTTTTTACCGTAAAGTCTTATTATTCTGCGCGCAAGGTCGTCTATTCTTACGGGCATGCCCATATTGAGCACGAATATTTCGCCGCCCGTCGCTTTGGTGGCGGCAAGAAGCACGAGCTGCACCGCTTCGGGAATCGTCATGAAAAATCTTATTATATCGGGGTGTGTTACGGTAACGGGGCCGCCCGCCTTTATCTGCTTCTGGAACAGCGGGATTACCGAGCCGTTGGAGCCGAGCACGTTTCCGAATCTGACGGCGGAGAACTTCGTTCCCCTGCCGTTGAGCGACTGGATTACCATTTCGCACATTCTCTTGCTTGCGCCCATGATATTGGTGGGGTTAACCGCCTTATCGGTGGAGATGAGTATGAATTTCTCAACTCCGTTTTCGATTGCGGCAACTGCCGTGTTATAGGTTCCGAAGACGTTATTCTTTACCGCTTCCTGAGGCGAGGATTCCATTAAGGGAACGTGCTTGTGCGCCGCGGCGTGTATGACGATTTCGGGTTTATAGGTCGCCATGATGTTTTTCATTCTCTCGCCGTCTCTTACCGACGCGATGATCGTTACGAGGTCGAGCGATTTATGGTACTGATACAGCAGTTCCTGCTGGATATCGTAGGCGTTGTTTTCGTATATATCGACGATTATGAGCTTTTTCGGCTTTGCGTACGCTATCTGTCTGCAAAGTTCGGAGCCTATCGAGCCGCCGCCGCCCGTTACGAGCACGGTTTTTCCGCAGAAATAGTTATTTATCTCCTCGTGGTCGATATTAATGGGCTCGCGTCCCAGAACTTCTTCCATAGTGAAGTCTCTGATTTTATCAACGACGTTGCTCTTATTCTGCGCAAAGTCGGTTACTCTCGGGAGCATCTTTACTTCCGCGTTCACGCCCTCGCACTTTTCGAGGAGTTTGCTTCTGTGGACGTTATTTGCCGACGGAATTGCGATAATTATAAGTTCTATATCGTATTTTCCGCATAGATATTTGATGTCGTCGTCGGTGCCTTCAATGCGGAGACCCGCAATACTTCTTCCTATAAGCGCTTCGTTTTTGTCAACGGCAACGACGGGTAAAATTCCTCTTTCGGGGTGGTGCTTGATTTCGTTAAGAAGCATTACGCACGCGTCTCCGCATCCCACGATAAGCGTTCTCTTTCCGCTTCTCGGTTCCGTCTTACGTCCGTTGGTGTTCATAAACCATGCGTAAATAAGTCTTGACACAACCAGCATAAAAATGGTGAGTATTGCAAAAATTACGGTATATTTGAATCTGAAAAACTTCTGCGGGAACGCCGCGTCCAGAATTGCCATAATGGCGATATACGATATGCCGAAGACGAGGAATATCTGGAAGAATTTCATAAAATCCGCCGCCTGCGCGTATCTGTGTATGATTTTGAAAAGTCCTCCGAAGGTTGCAACAACGATATACAGCACAACCATCACGAGCGCCGAGACGAATATGCCCGTCTTGGTAAGTCCCACGCTTTCTGCCGTTGCGGCCGACGAAATCGGCATATCAAACAGAATGAAAAGGAAAAACGTTGTCAGAAACGCCACCGCCATAGTCAGATAATCGATTACGGCCATCAATATTATTTTTGACAGTCTGAGTTTTAATTTCGACGTGTTTTTGTTCATTTCTTTACCTCTTTATTTTCGGCGGAAAGTTGATTTATGAAGTTTTCCGCTTTTTCAAGTATCTTTTTGTCGTGCTTGAAATTGAGTGTCTTCATCGCTTCCTCATAATTCAAAAGCCGGTATTCCGATATTTCCATAATGTCCATCTTTATGTCCTTAGGGTCGAATTTTGCGAGGAAATATATCGCTTTTTTCTTTATGAAGTTATTGATTTTATAGTTGTCGTATTCGCGGAAGCCGTCGATTATCTCGGTATGTATGCCGGTTTCCTCGTATATTTCGCGAAGCGCCGTCTCCTTTTCGGTCTCCCCGAATTCGACGTGCCCTTTCGGAAAGCCGATGTGTCCCGAAATATTCGTGATAAGTATGTACTTTCGCTCTCCCGGCACCTCGGTGTAAAGCACCGCGCCGCAGCTCTTTTCGTAATAGCACACGAAATCCGCCGAACCCTCGGGTATAAATCTGCTTACCATTTTTACGATATTCGGCTCGTAATATATGCTGTTTTCCTTTGCGGCGATGTATATGTCGTCCTTTGCGCCGCTCTTATCGTGCGCAAGCGCTATAATCTGCGCGTTGAATTTGTTTACCGGATATTTTTCGCCTATTAAAATTACTTCTTTTACGCCGACTTTGCCTATGACCGTATAGCCGAAATTCAGGTACCCCGCGAATTTTCCCTTCAAAAAAGTTCTGTATGATTTTTTTACCGTGATAGTGCAAATTGTTCCGAGGACCTGTCTGGCATTGTTTTTCAGTGTGTAATCACCAAGCGCTGCCATGAGTTCATCTCCCAAATTATAAGAAAACACCGCTTTTATGCACTTTTGGGCATAATGCGAGTATTGTATTGTTATTATTATAACATAGTTTTCAATAAATTTCAACATTTTATTTTTTATACCCGAAAAAAGCCCTATTTTTTCAAATTCGTATTGAAAAATACAAGATTTTGAAGTATAATATTATTTAAGCAAAAAGTCATTATATTAAAAGCAAGGCGGTGCATAAAATGTCAAAAAACGACAGAATAAAAGACGCGGTTTTCCTTGTTGACGACAACGTCAAGTACACTTCTTACCTCGGAAGACTGCAATTCTCCTCCTGGGACATCGACACACGCGGATTCGTCGATCCGCAGATGAGAACGTCCCCCGGCATACTTCTCTCGACAGACGAGTCGAACGAGTACTCCGTTTCGGCAAAGCGTGAAATCGTTCCCTGCCGCGCGGGAAAGGTTTATTATCAGTGCACGTTCACTATTCATTCCGGCGACGGTCTTTATATAGAATTTTTCGACGCTTCGCAGAAAAAACGCATTCCCGCGTTTGAGTTAAGCGCAAGAGACGGCTATATTTTCGCCGGAGACCAGAAGCTTCCCGTTCTCTGCGAAAACAAGAGATACTATCTCAACATTAATTTCGACCTTGACAGAAAAAAGGCGGAGGTATTCTTTGACGAGGTTTCCTGCGGTATTTTCAAGCTTCAGGGAAAAGGTCTTTCGGCAATAAAAGCGATAATTCCCTCATACAAAAAGTGCTGTGCGGTCATAAACCACACGCGCGTCTGGGTAAACTATCTGCTTATGGACAAATGCTACATCGACAAAGACGGACCGCTTGCGCCCCCGTGGAAGTTTTCGTCCAAAGGAAAGGCCGTTGCCGACAGAAGAAAGTATTATGAAGGACAGGACTTCTATACAAACGCAATAGTTACGGTTGACGAAAAAAGCGCCGTTCTTTCGAGGCGTTTTGAAAAGACTTCCGGAAAAGTCTGCTTTGAAATAAAATATCTTCCGAAAAAAGACGGAATTTCGGCAATTTTCTCGCTTACGAGCGGTCTTTCAACACTTATAAGCGTCGAGGACAACGGAAACGCCCTCATAGCGAAGGAAACCGACGTCGTTCTTCGCACCCACCACGTAAACGTATGGCAGACGCTGAGAATTGAGGCAGACACCGACAGCGGACGCGCGCTTATAAAGCTCAACGGCAAAAAGTGCAGTTTTCTCGACTTCAAGGAAGGCAAAAAGGCCGACGGCATAAAGATAGAATTTTCCTGCCCCGGCGGCGGAGTGCTGAAATTCACAGACGTTTTGGTGTTCGTTATTCAGCCCGAGCCGGAAGACTACGTTCCGGAGCCCGTTCTTCCCAAAAAGAAGGACTATGCGATAGGCATGAACATCTGCTCCATCTGGCGCGAAGGAAACCAGTTCGGCTGGGACTGCATCTCGCCGTTCGAGGACCACGACAACTATCTCGGCTACTACGACGAAGGTCTTCCCGAGGTTGCCGACTGGGAAATCAAGTGGATGGCGGAGCACGGACTCGACTTTGAGCTTTACTGCTGGTACAACAACCAGGCAAACGCGCCGCTTCTCAACACGCCGCACAATTTTGCGCTCCACGACGGACACTTCAACGCGAAATACGGCGACAAGATGAAGTTTGCGAGTATCTGGGAAGCAATGAACGGCGCGCCCGTTACGAGCGAGACGTTCAGAAACTATATTCTCCCCTACTGGATGGACCACTATTTCAGCGACAGCAGATATTTCACGGTTGACAACAAGGTTCTGGTTTCGGTATTCGGCTCCGCGTATCTCATAAGGCAGTTCGGCTCGCCCGCGGCGGTAAAAGCGGAATTCGACTATTTAAGAGAAGCCGTTAAAACATTAGGTTACGACGGCGCGGTATTCATCTCCTGCGGAGATCCTTCTAAATTTATCGCAGACTGCGGATTTGACGCCGTTCACGCTTACAGCTGGGGCTATCTCGGCTACAGTCCGCGCTACAACAAGGAGCGCATGCTGGAAGGCATAAACAGACACGTTATGCACGTTATCCCCACCGTTTCGGTCGGCTTCAACTCTATAGGCTGGAACGTTCCGAGAACGCCTATGATGAAGCCTGCGGATATGGGAGACGTGCTTGAATGGATAAAGAGCGACGCGCTTCCGAAGGAAAGCGACGAGCCCTGGAAGAAGAAGCTCGTTATGTTCTCCACCTGGAACGAGTACGGCGAGGGCACCTACATCTGCCCCACGAACGAATGCGGATTCGGATATCTCGACGAGATGAGAAAAGCTTTCACCTACGAAAGAGAGCCGCACACCGACGTACGTCCCGACGAAAAGCAACTTCGGCGCACAGGCTATCTCTATCCGAAAGGAAGAGGTCTTTTGAAGCCCATGCAGCTTGACGAATCTGTTTACGAAAAATCCGTGCCCGTTTACACGTTTGATATGAGCGTCGACGCCTGGGAGCCGCAGAACGGTCTTGAAATATCTTTTGAAGACGGAAAGCTCTGCGGAAAGACCGTCCGTCCCGACCCGCAGATAATATACAAGCCTGAGCTCAACGTCGACTTGTCCGACGTTACGGCGGTACGCGTAAAGATGAAAGCCGAAACCGACTCGCACGGACTTGCGTTCACGACGGTATTCTTTACGACAGACCTGCCGAACGAAAACGAGTGGACCGAGGCCAAGGGCGTAAGTCTTGCCGTCGACAACGACGGATTAAAGGAATACGTCTTCAAGGCGAACAGGGCTTACGCATGGAAAGGCAAGCTTACGGGCATACGCATTGACCCGACGAACTACGGCGGAAGCTTTGAAATAGAAAAGGTCGAGCTTCTTTCAAATCCCGACGTTCCGAAGGTATTTATTGACGGAAACCGCATGCCTCTTCTCGTGCCGCCGGTAATCGAAGGCGATAACGCATACCTGCCCGTTGATTCGGCGTCGCTCAGAGCGCGCTTCTATCACGAATGGAACAAGGACACGCAGACGCTGCTTTTGGTTTACAAGGACAGCGAGATGCGCTTTACGGTAGGCGACAAGTTCTTTACGTTAAACTCAAAGAAGATAAACCTCGAGCGTGAAATAACGCGTTCCGACGGACTTCTGATGCTTCCGCTGAAAGAGCTTTCGGAAATCTGCGAATTTGAACTTTCGATAGACGGAAACGTTATCAACATCAAAAACAGTTAAATAAAGGCATCACAAAACGGCTGTGCAAACAGCCGTTTTTTATATTCATTTTTATGCTTCGAGTATCTTTTTATCCTTTATCATAAGGTGTCTGTTGCATATTGCAAGCGCCGCTTTCTTATGCGTTACTATGATGCAGGTTCTGTCGGTAATGCTCTTTAAGTTTTCGAGCAGCGCCGCTTCGGTGTTTTCGTCGAGCGCGCTTGTCGCTTCGTCAAGCAGCAGTATCGGCGCTTTGCTGAGCAGCGCTCTTGCAACCGATACTCTCTGAATCTGTCCTTCCGAAAGTCCTATGCCGTTTTCGCCTATTACGGTATCGATTCCCTCGGGAAGCTCGTCTATAAAGTCCTTTGCGCATGCGCAGAACAGCGCTTCCTTTATGTCGTCATCCGTAACGCTGCCCTCTTCCGCCATAAACAGAAGATTTTCCCTTATCGAGCCGGAAAACAGCATATTTCCCTGCGGAACGTATGCGAAAAGCTTTCTCGTGTCGCCGCTGAGGGCGGTTCTTTTGTCGCTTTTCTCCACGCATTCCGCTTTTCCCGATAGTTTCGGGTAAATATCGAGCAGCACCTTGAACAGCGTGCTCTTGCCTATTCCCGACATACCGGTTATCGAGACGAAGTCGCCTTTTTTGATATGTACCGAACACTCGTCGAGCACCCTGTTGTCTCTGTCGTATTCAAACGTTACGTCGTCAATGTCTATTCTGTCGAGGTTCTTATAAAGTTCCTGACAGTCGACTCTCGAGGCAAAGTTCGTGGTGTCGTTGTCTAAGTTCTCGATTTCCATAAGCCTCTGCGCCGACGAGAGCGCCGAATAGTATCTCGGCATAATTCCCGACATATTCGCAAACGGCTGCTGAACCTGGTTTACGAGCTGTGTGAGAGCCGTCATTGTACCGAAGTCCATAGTTCCGTTGAAAAGGCATATTGCTCCGTAGCCTATCGCAAAAATGTGACCTATTCTTATTATCATTCTCGTGCCGAACATCTGCATTACTCCGAGGCGGGATCTCGCCATTCTGAGTCTGTAATGTTCGTTCATTAGTTTTTCGGATTTCGCTTCCGAGTTTTCCTCGCAGGCAAAGGACTTGATTACCATAAGGTTTTCAAGCACTTCCTGCCAGAACGACCTCATTCTGCCGTCCGCCTGCTGCATTGAGCGGTGATAGTACTGGACTTTCGCTTTTACGAGCTTTGAAATTATGAATACGCCTATTCCGCCTACCGTAAAGAACACGCCGAACTGCCATTTCATTATGATGAGCACCGTCATGGCAAAGACGAGTCTCACGGTCATCATAACGACCTGCGGCACTATCGACGTCGCGGCGTCGGAAATGACGCCCACGTCGCCCGTAAGTCTTGTTACGAGCTCTCCGGTATGGTACGCCTTGAGCTTCGGGTAGCTCTTTGTCATCATATCGCGGAAAACTCTGTTTCTGAACAGAATTTCTATTTTAGAGCGGCATTTCTCGTTCAGGTACTGCATGAGCGCGTTCGCTCCCAAAAGCACGAGCGCCACGGTGATGTATATGGCGAGAAACAGAAGCATTCTGTCTCTGTCCTTATCAACCGCGCTGTTGACTATTTCCTTCGAGAACAGCGCCGTTACCGTTCCGAACAGCGCCCAGACCGCTTCTCCGATTATGATAAACACGATAAGCGGAATCATGGGCTTTATCGTCTGAAAAATCCATTTCAGCGCCTTGCGGTCGGCATTTTTATCCCTCTTTTTCTTGGCGTCGTAATTTCTGTCTATTCCTCTGTCAAATCCTCTGTTCATAGTCTCCCTTAATCTTCCTCGTCATCGTCGTCGTCTTCATCTTCGTCTTTTTCGTCGTTTTTCTTGTCTTTTTTCTTGTTTTTAAACAAATCCTTGACTTTTTCAATTATTTCCGGCGCCTTATCGAGCGCGCTGTCTATTCCGTTCGCGGCGCCCACTATCGCGGAGCTGAAATAGCCGGTGTTTTCTCCTATATTGAGAAGCTTTGCCTCTCCGTCGGCGGTGATTATAAGAAACGCTACGGGTATTATGGATATTCCCGTTCCGCCGCCGCCCGTGAAATTGTCGCTTATAACTTTTTCCTCGTTTTCCTTTTTGTTCTGCTTTTTGTTTCCGTATTCCCCGCCGCCGAGCGCGGTTCCTACCGATATTCTGGAAACGGGAATTATGGTTACTCCGTCAATAAGCGTTATGGGGTCGCCGATTACCGTTTTGGCGTCGGCTATGTCGGTTACCTGCTTTAACGTCTGTTTTATGATTTCACTCATTGACTGCTTTTCCATACTTGCTTCCTCCTGTATTCTTAATTTTATTATAAACGTTTAATGCGGACACGGCGCAGATTAACGCCTGATATCCCAAAAGCGAAAGCGAGACCTTTACGTCGGCTTTCGGTTTATTTTCCAAGAAATCGGAATAAATTCCGACGTTTTTTTCGTTTATTTCAAGAAATCTATACCTTCTGCAAACGTACAAAAACGCGCTCATCGCGGTATTTGCGTTTCCGAACAGCAATGCCGTCTTGTCGGGCTCGGGAGACGAGACGGTGATTTTGAGTTTCGACACCTTTAATTTCGCATATTTTGCGAAAACCGAGAAGGTGTCGGAAAAAAGGTCTGTGTAGGTCTGTATGACCTCGGTTATCGGCTTCTTTCCGACGTTTTTTCCCGTTTCCGCCGTTTTTTCCTTATCGTTTCCGTCTGCGAACTTATGATTTTTATCTTTTTTCGGCTTTTCCTTTATTTTTCCGTCGAGCAGGTCGAAATTTCCGTCGAATTTTATCTTTTTCGCTTTCTTTTTCTTTTTTCCGAAAACGAGCTTCTTTATATTCAACTTTAAAAGCCCGATTTTAAGATACGCGGAAAAATCTTTATCATACGACACGATAACCGTGTATTTCATCAGCAAAAGCAGCAGAATCAAGGCAAAAAACGAGAT
>JAGADB010000043.1 GCA_017613815.1 Clostridia bacterium
CTTGAATTTACCGCACCCGACACGCCCGGAACCTATAATATCAGCGTTTCGTACAACGACGGCAACATAGTTGACGGCAATTTGAACCCCGTCGATTTTGCTTTGACAAACGGATGCGTCAAAGTCGAGTCAACCGCCACGGTAACCGTCGGAATATCCGACCGCAGCGTATCCCTCAAAGGAGATAACCTCGAGGGAAGCATACTTGTTTCGTTTTATCGCGGAAACAGACTTATTTCCGTCCGTTTTTATCCCGTGAGCGAAGCGATAACCGTTGACGATATACCTTTTCAGGCGTTAAGGGCAAAAATAATGTGGTGGCGGAACATAATTTCGCTGAGCCCCGTCTGCGAGCAGCAGGAAATATATTTAGACTGAAATAATAAGAAAGGAAAATAAAGAAATGAAATTCAGAAGGACCATTGCATTAATACTCTCTGTCATTATGATTGCGGCCGTAATTTCACTCAATGTTTTTGCAACGGAAACAGATCCGAAAATAACGGTTTCTTCCGCGACGGTCTTTGCCGGTGATA
Organism: Clostridia bacterium; assembly: GCA_017613815.1. Taxonomy (GTDB): domain Bacteria; phylum Bacillota; class Clostridia; order Oscillospirales; family CAG-382; genus UMGS882. The sequence continues at coordinate 537 of JAGADB010000043.1, forward strand.
CGGTTGATATCGCCGTGTCGATAGCGAACAACCCCGGAATATTGGGTGCAACGCTTAAAATCACCTACGGAAACGGACTGACGCTTACAAGCGCAGCTTCCGGCGAGGCGTTTTCCGCACTTACTTTTACAAATCCCGGCGTGTTCGCTTCTCCATGTAATTTCGTTTGGGACGGCCAGGAACTTAACGCCGAAGATATAAAGGACGGAGTGATCCTCAACCTGCAGTTCAAGATACCGGATGACGCAAAAGCGGGCGACGTGTATCCCATAACCGTTTCGTATTCGGAAGGCGATATTGTCGACGCGGACCTCAATCCCGTTGAAATTGAAATCGCAAACGGCTCGGTAAACGTTACAAACTTTATTCCCGGCGACCTCAATAACGACGGATCCGTCAACACAAGCGACGTCATTATGATGAGACGCCACATCGCAGGCGGCTATAATCAGACGATAATCGAAGCGGCGGCTGACGTCAATAACGACGGAAAAATAAATACGACCGACGTAATTTTGCTGAGACGCTATATTGCCGGCGGCTATGACGTGGAACTGATAAGAAGCACGTACTTCGGAAATCAGGAGCCGCAGCCCGTTACTCAGAGGGAAAGAATTGTAAAACTCGTTGACGTGGTTCCGACTGACGATGACGAATATATTGGTAAATACACGCTTTACAACCCCTATACCGGCACGGTTGAAACTGCTTACGGCTCGACGACAGCCTCGAAGGCGGCATCCGTTAAAGTTAAAGCTTACGGCGACCTTGTAACCTTGACGCCGTCGGGAATGGTTGACGAAAAAGCTGCGTCGGTACCTTTCAAAGATAAGCAGAAGTACTGGATTCTTTCGTACGATGCCGACAACAAAACCCTCGAAATCTGCCCGTACGGCGATCTTGACACGGTTTATACCGTAAATGCGGAAAATATGGCGGCGTCAAAACTTGCTTCAGATACAAAGTGGATAGAAGACGTTATTACGTGGGGCACGATTTCTGCACTTGACAAGGCTGTCTTCGCCGCCGCTGACGATACCTCCGTCAGATGTTACAATAAGGCATATACCGAAGATGAAGGCGCAACCTACTCCACAAAATACGCAAAATACGTTAAGGCGACAATGCTCATTGACTGGGAAGACGGAGCCGACTTTACGGTAAAAGGCGAAAACGGCTTTAACGGAAGCGCACGCTTCGCGGTAGTCTGGGTTATGGACGGCGAAACAAAAGAACTTGATATTGACTGATTTTAAGCGCAGTAGATAAGAAAAAAGGACGCCTTTCGGCGTCCTTTTTTCATGCTTTTTTATTCAGTTGCTCTGCCAGCTGTCGCAGAGGGGTTTAAACAAATCGGGATCGACCAAGAACACTTTATAAAGCGTACCGCTGCCGCTCATTTCAAGAGAACCCGTGCCTGCAGGGCTATCCACCATTTTTATATCGGTAAGTCTGTTATTATCGAAGCGCGCCGCGATGAGTTTCGAGCCGGAAGGCGCGTTTTCGGTCTCATACGAGAGCGTTGTGCCGGAAACCGAAGCGTTCAGCGTGGGTTTTGCGCCGGAAATGCGCCAGGAATACGCCGTTTCGTCCGCTATCCAATCGGTCTGTCCGTTATATTCTTCGGGAGCTTGCGCAAACACGACGAAGCCCTCGTCTTCGAGGTAGGTATGGGAGATTTCGTAGTAATCGGTATAATGCTGTTTATCCCAATCGTCGAGTTCGTCGTACGGAGTGTAGTCTCCCGCCCATCTCGACACGTAATATTTACTCAAATTATTCTGATCTACGTTTTCGGGTGCGACGGGAACGAATCCGTCGAGCAGGGTTTTGGGGTTTGTCGCAAAATAGCCGCCGTTCAGTATGAGATACGGTTTTGTGCCCGCATTTGCGCTGTTGACGCTGAAATCAAGGTCGTTTACTCTTGCGTTTTCGCTTATTATCATAAACGTCGGCATAAATTCGGCTTCGTCGTAAACATAATACCACAGCGAGTCAAATTCCGCGTCTCCCGATATATAAATCGTGAGCGACGCTTCGTCGTTGCCGTTATTGAAGTCCATATTGCCGGCAAAACGTCCGCCGCTTATATAGAAGGTTCCGCCGTCGGCAAACAAGCTTCCGTTAAATTCGCCGCCGGTGAAGTAATAGGTATCTCCCGTCCAGGGCTGTATTCCGACGTTTATTATTCCGCTTGAACGGAATATGCCGGGCGTGGTGCTTACTATATGGAAATCCGTCGGGTAGAACGTGGGAATTTCCACTCCGTTTTCGTATCTTATGCCGGGCGTGCCGCCGGTGAAGGTGCCGCAGACCTCAAAAGTATGGCCGTTTAAGTCGAACCATATCGAGCGGTCGGAATAGCTTACGTCCCAGGTCTCGTTTTCGGCTATTTTTGCGTCGGCAAGCATTTTTACGTACTCGTCGTTATAGCCGAACATATAGTTGTCGTGGGCAGGCAGCGTTTCAAGGCTGTCTTTATAGTCGGTAGTCATCACCGCCGCCGCCTTCAGCGCCGTATACAGTGTGGGATAAAAGGTTTCGGCGTAATCGCCGTCGAGGTTTTCGTTGGTGTCGTAATCTCTCAGATAATACGAGGAAGTAACCGAAGCTTCGAAGTTTTCGTTTAAGCCGTCCCACGAAAGAGTACCGTTTTGGATAATGCGCACGCCGCCGCCGATGATTTTTCCGCCCGATGCGGAGTCGGTAAGCGTGAGAGTTCCTTTTACGCAGAGGATAACGCCGTTTTCCGCCGCGGGTGCAAGCTTTGAGCCGTCAACGGTATGTCCCGCAAGGTCGATTGCAGCCGTTACTCCTGCGGGTATCAGAAGCACGTCGCTTCCGCTTCCGCTTATAAGGTCCTCCGTTAAGACTATCGTTCCGAGGTCGGTGCCGGGTAAAGCGGCGCTGAGCGTCGATGCCATAATATCCCACGGCGACGGGTCGAGCCAGATTGCTTCTCCCGTAACGTTTTCATTTACCGTAAACTCGCTTCCGGCATCGTAAACCGCATTACCGAGCCGCCAGCCGCCGAACACCTTGCCGTCCGGGATATAGAACAGCTCTCTTGCATGGGGAACCACTATCGTAAATCCCTTATTAAACGGGAAGGGGGCCGATACCGTATTGCCGCTGCCGTCAAGAAGGAGCGCTCCGTTTCCGTCAAGGGTTACCGTCGGCATATCCGCAGCGACCGCCGTAAAGGTGGTGTTTTCGCTTGCAGGGAACTCGTCGCCTTCTGCGTACTCGTCGTCTCCGTTTTTCCAGCATACGAATTCCTTTCCGTAAGGAAGCACGAAAAGGTCTTCGAATTTTGCAAGCTTTGCCGTCTTGCCCTTCTCGACGGAGACGCTTACCGAACTGTCTTCAAAAACGTAAGCGAAGGTTACGGAGGGCACGAGCGTTACGGCAAGCTCAAAACCGTCTTTTTCGGTGTAGGAGTCGGAATGGAAGTATATCGTGAGCGCGTTTGAGCTCGATGCGAGTTCCGTAATCGTAAATGTGCCGCCGATTGCGTCGCCGCCTACCGTCGGGCTTGAAGACGTAAGGCCGTCGTAAAATACGAGGTAGTCCCAGTATTTTGATTCGGTAACGCCGCTGCCGCTGATTTTTATAATGAAGTTTTCGGGCGCCTTTACCGTAAGGTAACTGTCGTTGCGCGACGAATACTTTGCGTCCTTTCCGCCGTCATCGTAAACCGTGAAGGTAAAACCTTCGCCTTTGTCGGCAAGGTTGGCGCTTATCGTTTCTCTTATCGGCATATTTACGTACCAGGAACCGTTTCCGTCTTGTATGAGCACCGGCTCGTCCTCCACCACGGCGTCAAACACGGTTTCCTGAGTTACCGTGAATTTGCTTCCCGCCTGATATACGTTTCCGCTTACGCTTTCTTTCCAGCCGGCAAAGATTTTTCTGTTCGGGAGGGTAAAGTAGTCGGTAAACTCCGCAAGCGTTATTTCGGCGCCCTGCGGAACGGTAACGCCGTAACAGTCTCCGTCGTAGGAATATGTTATTTCGAGTCGGTTTGCCCAGAGCGCAGTAAGCGTCTTGCTTTCGGTAAAGATTACGCTGTCTCCCGCCTGATATACGTTTTCGCCGTCGGTAAAGCCCGCGAAAATCATATTTTCGGGCGCCGTAAACGTGCATTCCGGAATACCGAACGCAACGCCTGACAGTATGCTCATATCTTTCATGGAGCCGGAAGCTCCGCCGCCGTCAAACGTAAGCGTGCGTACCGTCGACGGGTCGATTATCGAAACGTCGAGCATAAAGCCGGTGCTGCGCGAGCTTGAATCGGTTATAAACGAGAATTTTACGGTATTTCCGGCCGTAAAAACTTCATTTACCGTGAACGGATAGCCGCTGTATCCGTCTCCTCCGAGAAGCGTCGTCATATCCGAGTCGTATATGTAAAGCACGTCGCTGTAATATTCCGTTTCCCCGACGCCGCTTATCCTGAAAACACAGTTTGCGGGAGCGGTTATAGTAAGACTGCCGTTTAAGTTGTTCGGATAGTAGTAATATTTGCTGACGTCGTACAGTTTGAAGGTAAATCCGTTTGATTTGTCCGAAATATCAAGCGAAACGTCTTCCTTTTCGGGCACGGTTGCGTAAAGTCCGCCGTCATTATCCTCTATGAGTATCGGCAGGTCGTTGAATACCGCCGTGAAGGTGACGTTTTCGGCAAGAGTAAAGGAATCGCCTTCGGCGTAATTGTTTCCGCCGCCCGTCCAGCACGAAAATTCCTTTCTGTAAGGAAGACTGAACATAGACGCGTAGGTCGGAAGAGAAATTTTCGCGCCCTTGCGGCCGTATGAAACGGACGTTGTCTTGCCGTTTGAATAGGTTACCGTGATTTTGTCAATATAAACAGCCGTCAGCGTGACGTTTCCGTTCGGAGTGAAAGCATCGAGTGCGTGATAAACGTATTCGCCGTCGGTGTAGTAGTCGAAATAGGTGTTGTCGGGAAGGGTGAAACCGCATTCGGGAAGCGTTATGCTTCTGCCCGAAAGCGCGTAAAGCGGTTCCATCGTTCCGCTGCCTTCGCCCGCATCAAAGGAAATTGTAACGAGCTCGGACGGGTCGACAACGGTTACCGTAAGGTCAAGGCCGTCAAAGTTATCGCCGTAGTAGGAGTAAAAATACAGTTTGAGAACGTTTTCGGTGGTGTAGAGGTCGTTTAACGTTACTCTGCCCTTAATATTCTGACCGAGCTGCGTCTGCGTGTCTCCGTCGAAAACCGCAAGGTAGTCGTAGGGGCTGTAAGTCGAAACGCTTCCGCTTACCGAAAGGACGTATCCCGCGGGCGCTTTTACCAAAAGCGTGCCGTTGCAGCCGTAGGAATACGGCTTGTCGGGACCGCCGTTATCATATACTTTAAGAGAAAAGCCCTTTTGTTTGTCGGAAATGTCCGCCGTAACAGTATCCGCCTTCGGTATTTTGGAGTAAAAGCCGCCTTGTCCGTCGGAAATAATTATCGGCTCTTCCTCAAGCACCGCCGTAAAAGCGGCGTCGGCGTTTACGGTAAAGGAATCGTTTTCGGCATATTCGTCATCGCCGTTTTTCCAGCAGACGAAAAGCATTCTTTCGGGGAGCGTAAAGAGGGAAGTAAATACGGGAAGCGTAATTTCCGTACCCTTTCTCATCATATATTTTTCGGATTTTCCGTTGAAAGAATAAGTAACGTCGGCAAAGTTTGAACGGCTTTCAACCGTAACGGTTATTTCAAATCCGCCGGACTGTATGCCGGAGTCGGAATAAAATCTTATTTCAAGTAAATTTTCCGGAGAATACAGGTCGTCTACCGTAAACGAGCCGCTGTAATCTTTTCCGAGCTGCATATATGCGCTTCCGTCGTAAAACCTCAAGATGTCGTAGCCGCTTTCTGTGCTGCCGGAGCCGGATACCGAAAGAACGCATCCGTCGGGTGCGGTAATTAGAAAGTTGGTGTTGCAGTAGCCGGAATAATCACTTTCTTTTCCGCCGTTGTCGTAAACCTTGAAGGAAAAGCCGGAAGCTTTGTCGGCAAGGTCGAGGGTTACGTAGTCGTTTTGAGGAAGATTGTAGTAAAATCCGCCCTCTCCGTCGGAAACAAGCTCCGCTTCGGTAGCATACGCCGTTATTTGCATAACGCAGATAAGGGCGATAAAAGCCGAGAGAATCAAAAGTACTCTGAATTGCATATTTTTCGTTTTCATCGTGGTTTTTGCTCCTTTCAGACAATGTATTCTGCATCTATAATACAATATTCAGTATATTAATATCAATATTTTGAGAATAAGCGGTATAAAATCCGGTATAAGCGGTAAGCGCAAATGAAGAGCGGATGAAAAAATACCGCTTGTACCGGAAAAAATACCGTTTGAGAAAGATATCTTGCGTTTTTTCCGTAAATAATATACAATTACGAAAAATTGTGTTATAATTATGTCGGCGGTTTTGCAAATTTTGAAAAATCGGCACGGGAGATAACATAATTATGAAGAAAATAAAGGTAAGATTTGAAAAGGACGGGGCGCTTGAACATATAGAGGTCGTTGTCCGCGCGCCCGAGAGGGACGCTGAGACGGAAGAAGTGATAAGGCGCATTTCCGACCTCGGTTCAAGAAAGATTACGGTATCCGACGATATGGGAAACACCTGCGTTATCGCGGAGGACGGAATAATTTCAGTATCCGTCAGAGGGAAAAAACTGCAGATTGTATCCGACGAAGGAAACTATTACTCCCAGACGGCGCTTCAGCGCCTCGAAAGAGAACTTGACGAAGACAAATTCGTTCGCATTTCGAGATACGAGATAGTAAACATCAATAAAATACGCAAGTTCGACTTCACGCTCGGCGGCACGCTGCGCATTGAACTCGAAAAGGGACTTACGACCTGGGCGTCGCGCAGATGCATCCCGGTAATCAGGAAGAAATTTTACGGAAAGGAGTGAGGAAAATGTCAAAAAATATACTGAAACTTTCGGCAATCGGCTTTTTGCTCGGCATGGCGATAAACGTTTTTGCGCTGCTTATCGGCGGAAGTCTTCCTTCCGCGTTTGATACTTCCGGCGGTGCGGAAAGATTTGCTCTGCATCTCATTATTTCGGGATTTTACGGCGCATTCTGCATGGGAAGCACCGTGGTATACGATATTGAGAGATTTCCTCTGCTTCTTTCGACGGTGCTGCATTTTGTATGCGTAATGGGACTTTACGTACCGATTTCGCTGTATTTGGGATGGGTTGACGGAATAAGCACGCTTCTTATAATAATGGGCATCATGGCGGCGGTATATTTCTTTATCTGGCTCATAATGTATTTGAGATATAAATCCGAGGTGGAGAAGCTCAACCGCTTCAAAGAGGAATACGACGCGGAAAAGAAAGAAAAATAATATATGAAAAGGAAACGGCGCAGGCCGTTTCCTTTTTTGAAATCCCGCTTGAAAAACGGAAGCTTTTATGGTATAATCGGAATGCAAATCAAAGTTAAAAGGAGAAGACGTTATGAAAATACTTTTTCAGGGCGACTCTATAACCGACTGGTTCCGCCGCGGCGACAGAGACGACATTATGGGCTCAAATTACGTTACGATGATAGCGGGGGAGATGGGACGCAAATTCCCGGAAAAATACGAATTTCTAAACCGCGGAATAAGCGGCTCGCGCAGCGTTGACATCCTTGCAAGAATGCCGAAGGATATTATTGCTTTAAAACCCGACCTTCTCAGTTTACTTATCGGAATAAACGACGTATGGCACAGAACGTTTGACAGCGGAATTACTCCCGACCAGTACGAAACGTTTTGCAATCTTATCGTAAAATACGTAAAAGAAGCGCTGCCCGACGTGAAAATCATGATTCTCGAGCCGTTCGTTTTAAAGGGCTCGGCAACCGCGGAAAAGTGGAGCTTCTTCAAAAATGAAACGAAACTCATCGCAAAGGCCGCAAAGAAGGTCGCAAAAGACAACAAACTCATATTCGTTCCGCTTCAGAAGAAGTTCGACGAGGCGCAGAAGCTCACAAAAGAGGGATACTGGCTTATAGACGGCGTTCATCCGACGGCGGCGGGACATTACCTCATCAAAGAGGCATGGCAGGAAGCGTTTGACAAGAATTTTGGGTAAAATCGTCAAAGATGAGGCGTATTTTGAAAATTAATTGTAAATAATGCCGAAAAAAACTTGATTATTCGACTCAAAAATATTATAATACTTGTACTGTGAAAGAAATCGAAGTTTTTTGATAAAAAGCATATGATTACGGTTTATTTGTACGAAAAAACAGGCGAAAACGCAGGGAAAAGCACCGGGGACTTTATAAATATGAGTCTTGACAGCCATTTCGGCAAAGGTACGGAAGAAAAGGTGGCGAAAACGCCGCTCGGAAAGCCGTATCTGGAAAACGGAAGGGCGTTTATCGGAGTTACGCACACAAAAGACCTCGTCGTAATCGGAATTTCCGACGAGAATTTCGGAATAGACGCCGAAAGCCTTTCGGGAAGCCCGAAAAACCTCGAGAGAATAGCCCGCAGGTTCTTTTCGGAAGGCGAAAAAGAGTATTTTTACGAAGCGGTTAAGGGCTCCGGCGAGAGAAAAAGAAGATTTCTCGAAATCTGGGTCAAAAAAGAGGCGTACGTAAAATGGCTCGGCACGGGATTTATGGATTTATCAAAGGCGGACACCGCGGAAAGCAAAGGTTTCTTCGGTAAAATCGACGTTCCGGGATACGAGATGTACGTTTTTTCGGAAAAGCCGACCGAAACGAAGGTCTTCGGAAAACGGACGGAAATTTGAAAAATTCAGTAAAATTATACAGAAATTTCTCCATTTTTTTGGCAGATAAATCAAGAAAATCGGTTTAAAAAAGGTTTACTTTTTCGAAAATGTGTGGTATAGTATATCTGTAAGAATAATAAACAGTTTTTGCTGCGGACAAAGAAAAAGGGCGAAACCGCGGTACTTGCTGTTTGTATTTTTATCTTATCAGTCATTTCGGTTAATAATTAATGCGTAAAAATTTAATATTGCCATTAATTTTTTAATAAATTTTTTGGGAGGAAAGAAAAAATGAAGAAGACACTCATCATCAGTGTAGTTCTTGCTTTGGTACTTGCTCTGACGGCATCAGCAGCCGGATTTGCAAAGACAAACACCTACGCTGAGGGACAGTTCACTGACGTTCAGGCTGACGCTTGGTATGCTGCAACAGTACAGAATACCTTCGAACTTGGACTCATGAACGGCAAAGGCGGCGGAATCTTTGATCCGGAAGGCGACGTTACGGTAGCCGAAGCTATCACAATGGCGTCCAGAGCCGCAGCCATCAACGCGGGCGAAGAAATTCCCGCAGCTGACGGCGAATGGTATGCACAGTACGTTGCATACGCAACGAGCAAAGGCTTTGTAAAAGACGGACAGTTTGACAACTTCGACAGACCCGCAAAGAGATCCGAAGTTGCAGAATTGTTTGCAGGCGCAATGCCGGCGGGCTTCTTTGCAGAAAAGAACGCCGTTACGGCAATACCGGACGTTCCGGCAAGCGCAAGCTACTTTAACTCGGTACTTACGCTTTACAAAGCAGGCGTTGCAATGGGCAGCGATGCTTACGGCAACTTCATGCCGATGAGCAACATCACCCGTGCAGAAGCGGCAACGATCATCGCGAGAGTAGCGCTTCCTGAAATGAGACTCGAAAAGAAACTTGACGTATATGCAGACGACGACGCATATCTCCTCTGCATCATGTCCGGTTACGGCGCAACACATGAAGGCATCGGCTCAGGCTGGATCCTCGACAACAGAGGCGGCACGCCGAGAATGACTCTTTCTGAAGCTTACGGCGCTCTTACTGACATCAGTAAAGAAGCAGGCACGGCTCTCATAAGAGAATTCAACAAGATATCTAAAGGTAAGATTAAACTCGAAGCTACAGCTTCTTCTGACGGCGCAGACGGCGCATACCTCGAATTCCAGAACGAAGCGGGCAAGGGCATATTCAGACTTGAAATCGTAGACGGCAAGTGGCAGATTCTCGGTGCTGACGGATCCTACACACCCGTATACGACATAAAAGAAAACGAATCGATGTTCCGTTACATCATTTACGTTGACCTTGATAACAGCAAATCCGAAGTTATCATCAACAACGTAAACGTAGGAACGTTCCCGCTCACCACGACAGGTGCGGATTCCAACATCCTCAACTTCAGATGGGCAACGACGGAAAAGGGAACTCCGGGATTTGCTCCCGCAGGAACGACGATGTACGCTAACTACGCTGCATGCGAAACCTTCGGTATCGCAAAAGACGGCGAAGTTCCTTACGGCTGGTACGGCGACGTTGAAGGCAGAGGAAACACCCTCAACCTCAAGGCAGGCGGCCAGGGCTCTTACGGCTTTGACGCTGCAAGCGGCAA
>JAGADB010000044.1 GCA_017613815.1 Clostridia bacterium
GTCGTTTTCGCTCTCTTTTCCGCTTCTGTTCCAGTGAATTATTTCGTACGGTATTTTTTCTTCGTCGAGCAGCGACGTGTACTTTTTTACGAACGGACAAAGCTCAATCTGCCCGATGCTTATAATTCCGACCATTTTTTCTCCCCGGTTTCCCGTTTTTTGCATACTTATTTATTTTATTATATCACAAAAGGACGGAAGTTTCAACCGTCCTTTCAAAATGCGTTTTTTCGTGCGGAATTTTCATTCTTCCGCAAGTTTTTTGCAGAATTCCTCGATTTTTTCGTCCTTTTCCGCACTCTTTTTCGCAAGCGGGTCGACGAACACGAGTATTGCCGAAAAATCCCCGATTTCAAGGAACTTTTTAAGCTTCTCCTCCGCCTTGTCGGCGCCTCCGCCGGAAAAGCAGAAAAAGCAGGCGAATTCCTTGCCGGAAAGTGCCTCTCTGTTGTCCTTTATAAACGTCCTCAAAGGCGGGGTAAACGAGCTTGCCCAGACGGGCGTGCCGAAGACAATTCTGTCAAAATTTTCCGCGTCGAAGGAATAATCCTCAAGCGCGGGCGTGTCGCCCATGACGGCGCTTTTGCCGCCCCAGAAGAATTTGGAGAAGCCTTTGGACGGATATTCCTTTTTCGGCGTGAGCTTTATGAGCGTGCCGCTAACGCTTTCGGCAACGGTTTTTGCGACGTATTCGGTGTTTCCCGACATTGAGTAATAGACGACTGCCGTTCTTTTCATAAATATCTCCTTTTCCGGCAAAAAGGAGACGTCTTTTTGCCGTCTCCTTTTGCACTATATTGCGGTTATTCGAAGTAGAGCGTCTGCTCGAGCATTGAAGTTACCGAGTCGAGCGTAACTCCGTTTATCGTCTTTCCGTTTATGATTTCGATTTCAAACACGTTTCCGCCGAATTCTGCGCCGTAATAGTAGATTTTGCCGTTGTTGCAGGTGTACCATTCGGAGCCGTTGATTTCCTTTATGACGAACGGGGTTACGCCGTTTGAATTTGCGGGACGCGAGTCGTTCCTTATGTATTCGTCGACGGTCCTGCCGTCCGGAAGTCCGCTGATTTTAAGCGTTACGTCAACGCCGTCGGGGTATCCCGAGCTCGTATAGTCGCCGGTATAGAATTCCCAGACGTACAGCATGCCGTTATAGGGATTTGCCGTCAGGTTTGCGGGAACGTAGAAGGAAAGTCCGTATTCGTCGACGTTTATGCCGTTTTCGGCTTTCGGCTTGCGCTCCTCTCTCTGTTTTTGGAACAAATCGGTGTATCTTTCGTTTTCGACGGGAGAATAGAGTATTTCGATTTCCTTGTAAGGAACCTTTTCAACGCTTGCGTAATACTCCTCGGCGTAAGATTCGTCTTCCGACATTATTCCGGACGGGTCCGCCTCGTCGGGATATACGTCTATCGTGTTTTCGTGCAGGTATATTACGTAATTTGAGGTGATGACCTCGTCTTTTTCGGGAGAAAGGGTCATCGCGATTTCCTTTTCCTCGTCGGAAAGTCCTATAAACGAGAACAGCGCGTCTTTTGCGGGCTCAAACTTTTCGTCGTCGAAAATGCGCGCGTAAACGGCGTAAAAGTCATATTTTCCGGTGTCTCCGTTCTTGCTCTCCTCGAGAAGCACGTAGCAGCGGTCGCCTTCTTCGCCGAGCTTGTAAAAGCCCTTCATTCCCCAGGTCGTGAATTCGATTTTGCTTATTTTAAGGCCGCTTGAAAGAATGTCTTTTTCAAGAGAAAGCAGCTGCTCCTTTATTTCGGGATACTTTTTGAGGTTGTCGTCGCCGTAGGAAAGATCTTCAAATTCCGAAGTAAATCCGTAAGAGTCGCTTCCGCTTCCCTCCCCGCTTCCGTTTCCGTTTGAAGCTTCGTTTTCTTCACCGCCGCCTAAAATCGACGGAACCGCGGGAAGCTCGCAGCTTGTGAAAACAATCATAACAAACGCAAGAATTAATGCGGTTATTGCGCACAAAACACCTTTTTTCAATTAAAATTCCTCCTTTTATATGAAAAGATATTTTGTTTTGTCCGAAAACATAATAGCACAATGCGCAAAAAATTTCAAGAATAATTTAACAAAAATGTAAAGGGCACTTGACATTTTCAAAAAACATGCTATAATGAAAACGTAAAGCAAACTTTACATTTTCGGGAGGCGGAAAAGTTGAACAACAAAATTGCCGAACTGCGTAAGGAGAAAGATATGACGCAGAAAGACCTTGCCGACGCGCTTTTTGTGTCGAGGCAGACGGTCATTTCGCTCGAGAGCGGAAGGTACAGTCCGTCGCTTTCGCTTGCGCACAAAATAGCAAAAACTTTCGGAAAAACCATAGAAGAAATTTTCGTTTTCGGGGAGGATGAATGAGATGTACGGAAACAGGAGAATGATATATTACGCCGTTTTGACGGTTGCGGGAATTGCGCTTGCGGTTCTTTCGGCGTTCGGAATACTCGACGAATTTTTTGCGGGCTTCGGCGGCGGTTTGGCCGCGGTCGGCGCACTGCGGCTGTTTTTGGGATACAAATACAGAAAAGATGAGGAATACGCAAAAAAGGTCGACGTCGAACAGAAGGACGAGAGGACCCTTTTCCTTTCGGGAAAGGCAAAATCCTGGGCATACTATATTTCGGTGCTTTTGCTTGCCGTAATCTCGCTCGTACTGCGGTTTACGGGCTTTACCGAACAGGCACAGCTCTGCGCCTATATCATGTGCGGCATGCTCGCCGTATATTTTATCGCCTACGCAATCCTCTGCCGCAAATACTGAAATTTTCACCGGAAAGAATTATGTAAACCAAGCGGAGAACAAGAAAAATCACGGCTTTGCCGTGAATTTTCTTTTGCGGTAAATTAAAAAGAACCGAATTTCTGCTTTGCGGCGTCGATTTTTTGCTGTTCCGCCTTTGCTTCGGGATACCAGCCCTTTGCGCTCATTTTGTTATAGATGTCGTTCTGGGCGCAGAGCGTGTCGTTGAAAACCGCGGCAAAAGCCGAGTGCACCGCGGGAGTCGCGGATTCTATCGCGCCGTGCATAAAGAGGTCGCAGGCGCCTTTCGCGCTGCTTAAAATGTTGCTCATTATAAGTTTGTCGTCCATGTTTTTATCCTTTCGTTTAAGATGCTGCCGACGACAGCACGCCGTACAGCTTTGAGTAGTTCTGACTGCATTTTGCTTCAAGTCCGTGCACGAACGCCTTTAAGTCCGGGTCGGCAATCTGCGGCGCAAGTCCCGCGCAAAGGTCGCGCATCTCCTTTTCGTGCGAGAGCGCGTCTTCGATATAGAGAAGTTCTTTCGGCGACATAAAATTACCTCCAAAAATTATTTGTGTATCGCACGCTCGTATTGTTCCCGAAAGGGCTTAAAATTATTCAAAAAAGCGAAAAAACGGGACGGACTTGATTTTTTTGGATGTTTGGTGTATAATACCAAAGTGCCGTATTATTTATAATAAGGAAAACTTTTGAAAAAAGGAGGGGAAGCGCTTTGAACGAAAACGGATATAACTTCGGTTTCGACAACGGAAATCTTTCGGAAAGCGAAAAAGTTTCACGTGAAACAATTTTGTCCGGCACGAATTTTTACAAGCTTTACAAGCTTTTCCGCGCGGGCGGAGTAAAGCGTTTTGAAAGCGCTTTCAACGCGTATTACGTGCTTTGCCACAACAAATACGAGGCCTCCGAAAAAGCGATAAAGAAGAAGTACGAGTCGGTGCCGGAGCATCCGCACGAGTGGTCTTCGGACAAAAAGGCGACGCACAGGACGAATTTCTGGTCGATGTCGCTTGCAACCATGAACTTTACGGCGGCTCTTGCGCAGGGAGTGCGCAAGGGTTACAGAAAAATCACGTCTCCGCTCAGGAAAATCGCAAGGATTCCCGCGCATCTTGACAGCTCGCACAGGGCGGCAAGAATTCTTGCCAGAGCCGCGAAAGGCGTATTTCTTCCGCTGATTGCCGCCGCGGTTGTGGCTTACACGGCGTTTTCCGTCGCGTCCGACGCGGGAAAAGACTATGCGATAGGCGTATATATCGACGGCGAATACGTCGGCTGCACCGAAAACGTAAACGATATTCTTTCTATAAAGAGGACCTACGAAAAGTCGCTCACGGAGAGATTCGGCGCGCAGGCGGTGCTTAAATGCGACATAGAGTTCGTGCCCGAAAAGTTTGACAAGGACCGCGTTATCCTGCCGGGCGACACCTCTATTTTCGACGGCTATTTACAGAATTACATCAAAGACGGCTACGGACTTTATATAGACGGCAAGCTCGCCGCCGTTACCGAGACGGAAACCTGGCTCAAAACCGCCGTCGACGACTTTCTGGATGCGCAGAAACGCTCGTTTTTCAATTATTACAGCGTAAACGCGGTGGGCGAGGACGAGATTTTATTAAACAACAACATAACGATTATTTCCGACAAGTATCCGCGCGACTTCTTCCTTTCGAGAAGCGAAATCCGCGAGCTTTTCTCGCTCCCGGTGCTCAGCGAGGACGACGAAAAGCAGATAAAGGAGCATCTCCACTTCATAAATTGGGACGATTTTGAAAAACGCGCGTCGGAAAGGGTAAATTTCAACTATTCGATAGACTATACCAACGTTCTCGGAACGGGCGGTATTACGGAAGACGGCAGCGTCGTAAGCGTCATGGCGCCTTCAAACAATGAAAACGTGTCGGTTGACCTTGTCTTTGTGAGAACCGAGGTTGAAAAGATTGATATTCCGTTCGAGACCAAGCTTGTGGACGACCCGTCCATGCGCCGCGGTTTAAGAAGACTCAAAACGCCGGGCGAAGACGGAGTAAAAGAGGTTACGAGCAGGGTAACCTATATGAAAGGTAAAAAAGTCAAAGTCGAGGTTATCGGCGAGGAAATCACCAAAGAGCCGGTTGCCAAGGTCGTGAGAATCGGCACGAGAGAGCCGGTCGAGGGCGAGGAAGACGACTATCTGCCGACGGGAACCTACATTTATCCCTATAAGGGACGAATTACCAGCCTTTACGGCTGGAGAGTGCTCGGCGGAAGCAACAACTTCCACCAGGGACTCGATATCTGCGGAACGAGGGGCGACCCCGTCGTTGCGGCCGATGCGGGCGAAGTAATCGACGTCGGCGTTACGAGGGGCTACGGAAATTACGTCCTCATCCGCCACGACGAAGATACCGTAACGAGATACGCGCACTGCGACACCATTACGGTCGAGGTGGGCGACAGCGTAGCGCAGGGTTCGCAGATTGCAACGCTCGGCTCGACGGGCAACGCGACGGGCGTGCACGTCCACTTTGAAATCATCATAAACGGCTCGACGGTCGACCCGCTTCCGTATATGTCGGGGCCGCAGCTCGAAATTCTCTATAATTATTGACGTTTCACGTGAAACATATAAAAAACCGACGGAAAATCCGTCGGTTTTTTGAGTTTACAGTTATGATAGGAATTCCGTTTAACGCGCGGAACGCGCTCATAA
>JAGADB010000005.1 GCA_017613815.1 Clostridia bacterium
GCAACAAGGCGCTCGGCCTTCCGTACATAAAAGCGAATATCCTCGTTACCGATTCGCACACGGGCGTGCTTCGCGCACTCGTAAGCGGCGACTACATCAACGACTACCGCACGGGCGCACAGCCGGCGGTTATGGCGAAGTATCTTGCCGCAAAGACCGACGTTGTAACGATAATCGGCACGGGCCTTATGGGATACACCACGCTTTACTGCATGAATAAAACCGTAAATATGAAAGAAGTAAGACTCTGCGACATTTCGGAAGAGGCAATGGACAATTTCATCGCGCGCTTCCCGGACGTTCCGTTCAAGTTCGTTAAATGCAAGAGCAACGAAGAAGGCTGCCGCGGCGCGGACATAGTTATCACCGTAACAAACGCAAACGCAGACCTCGTTGAAGAGCCGTGGCTTAAGAAGGGCTCGCTCGTAATGACGATGGGCTCGTTCAGAGAGACGACGTTCGACGTTGTAAAGAAAGCCGACAAGATAGCCGTTGACCAGATAGGCCAGTCGCTCCACAGAGGAAACTTAAAAGAGCTTGCGGAGCTCGGTGAAATCACGGCGGACTCCATAGACATTCTCTTCCCGGAAGTGCTTGCCGGCAAGGCTCAGGGCAGAACGAATCCCGACGACAGAATCTATTCGCAGATAGTGGGAACGGGTATGCTCGACGTTGCGTGCGCGGGACTTCTCCTTGAAAAAATCAAGGCGGCAAACGCAGACGTTTTAAGCGTTGATTTGATGAAAATGTAATTATTAAAAATAAAAAAAGCCTTGCGGCATCCGCAAGGCTTTTTTGTACGCTTTTTATGATTTTTTCCAAAGCATCACGCCGTTTTCAAAGAAAAACGAGACTTTTTTGCATTCCGCAAGATACGAAAGATAGCACTTGACCGTCGAGCCGACGAGCATGCGCTGCTCGAGCGTCATTTCGAGACTGTATTCCGAAAAAAGCGCGGACAGGAGCGCTTCAAACGAGATGGGATTTGCGCACAGCGCGGTGATTTTGTCCGCAATTTCGAGCGTCTTGTCAACGTTCAACTGCGCAAGCGCGGAAATATCGGACGTATGCTCCGCGTGCGAGGGCACGAAGCACTTTGCCGTCATATTTTTAACCTTTTCGAGCGTTTCGAGATAGGATTTCACGTCGTAAAGGAAGCTGATTTTGTATTTTTCGAGAGTCTGTTCGCTTGCAAGACAGTCGGCAAGATAAATTACGTTTTCAGCCGTCCTGAAACCGACCATATCAAAGGAATGCCCGGGGAGCGGAATTATTTCAAAGCCGTCCGGAAGCGAGTCGGGAGTTAAGGGAAGCACCTCGCTTTCCTTTGCGAGAAGAAATTTGCCGTGTAGCTCGGAAAGGGCGTTTCCGCCGTAGAGATAGGTCGGCTCGAGTATCGGAAACTCGGTAAAGGCGCGCTCAATGCCGGGAGAAAATATTTTGCAGCCCGTAAGGTCCTGTAAATACTTGTTTCCGCCGATGTGGTCGGCGTGTGAGTGGGTGTTGTATATCGCTTTGAGAGAAAGCTTTTGCTCGTCGAGAATGCGCTTTACCTTTTTCGCCGCGTCCTTGCCGCTTCCCGAGTCGATAAGCACAGCGTCGCTTTCCGAAACCTTTACGACGCCGATTTTTGCGGGGCAGTCGACGTAAAAGCAGTTTTCGGAAACCTGTATCAGTTCGTACATGAAATATTCTCCGTTCTTTTTTGAGGTTTTCGGTATTATACCATTTTTTGAGGAAAAAATCAATATTTTTCGGTATTGACACGGCGCGGAAAAATAAGTATAATCATAATTGAAGAGAAACGTTGAAAAAAGTTCAAAAAATAAAATTTTACGGAGGAAAAACTGATGAAAAAAGTTCTGTTTTTATTGCTGTCGGTAATGCTGATAGCGGGACTTATCGTTCCTATGACTGTTTTCGCGGAAACCGACGCGAAATTTGTCGGCGAATGGAAAACCGTTTCCGCCACCTACGAGGGATACACGATTCCCTCAAGCGAATTTTACAAATACGGCCTTACGCTCAACGAGGACGGAAGCGCCGAAGCGCTTACCGAAGGAAACAGATTTCAGACGGCTTGGTATAACACCGGAAACACCGTTTACGTTTACTTGTCCGAAAAAGATACCATGAAAGGCGCTTTTTCGGGTAACAGACTTACCTTTAAGAACATAATGGGCGCAGACTGCGTTTTCGTTTTTGAAAAAGTTGAAGAGGAAGAGCCCGAACCCGAGCCCGAACCCGAGCCCGAACCCGAGCCCGAGCCTGAAAAAGAGAGCCCGTCCGACGACAGAAACGGCAAGTGGTTTGATAAAGCGGTAACCCTCAAAAATACCTCCGAAGCCGAGCTTATGGTGCGCGTGGGCGATATAGATTCCTTGAACGGAATGGATTCGGCCGAGGATTCCTATAACCCCTTCACCGCCAAAAACCAGAATTCGCACGGCTATCCGTGGACTAAGGACGACGAGGACCCCGCCGGCACCGACAGAATTTTCGTCGGCTCGAAATGGCAGGGCTCATCCTGCGACGGTTATGCAAGCAACTACGACAGCTTCAAATCCGGCTCCGATAAGACCAACGCTTACGGAGAAGGCGCGCTCGAAATTAAACTCGAATACGACGCAAAGGGGATTGACGTTAAAAACGCACTTTTGCAGATTTGTATAGACGACTTCCAGGCTATAAGCTTTGACAGCCTGTTCTCGGTGCAGATAAACGGAAAAGACGCTCCGTTCGCAGCCGAGCTTCTCAATCACGTTGACCAGACGGGACCGACGTCATACATTGTTTCGTCGATAGTTCCCGCAAGCTTATTTGAAGACGTTGCTTCGGGCAAAATCACCCTTACGATTGACGAAACGACGGGTACCGGCGACGGATTTGCCGTTGACTTCGTAAAACTTCTCATAAACTACGACGAAAACGTGTTTACAGGCACCTTCTCCGGAACAACCGAACCCGGCGCAACCGTCCGCCTTCTCGGAACGGCAACGACGGTCAAGGCGTCCGAAACGGGCGGCTTTGAATTCAAGGCTGTTCCCGGCCTCAACGCAATCCGCGCTTCAAAGGACGGATACGTTGAAGGATACGCGTTCGGCATAGTTCTCGACAAGGATACCGAATGGAAGCCGACGGTTGACCTCGACGAAGGACAGGGCAGCCCCGACATCGACTTTTCGTCGTTCGGCGAAACGGAAGCGTGGGAAAAGGCTTCCGAATGGGCTGAAGAATGGCTTAAAACCGCAAGCGGCCTCGGACTTATCCCCGATTGCCTCATAGGCACCGATATGACAAAACAGATAAACCGCAGAGAGTTTGCTTCCGTTGCCGTTAAGGTTTACGAAGCGCTCGCAGGCGTAAAGACCGAACCCATTGCAAACAACCCGTTTGCCGACTGCGACGACGTCGAAGTGCTCAAAGCGTATAACGTAGGCATCACCGACGGCACCGGAGAGGGCGAATTTTCACCCGAAAACGGACTTACGCGCCAGGAGGCGGCAACCATGCTCACGCGCGTATATAAGAAATACGCGATAGAGGGCTGGACGCTCAAGACCGATAAGAGCTTTGACGGCACGTTCAAGGCAATGTTCGAAAAACCCGAAGACTTTGCCGACGACGCCGATATCGACGACTGGGCAAAGGACAGCGTTTACTTTATGAAGGCAAAGAGCATTATCAACGGCGTGGGCGATAACAAATTCGCGCCCAAGCACGGCGTTGCGGCGGAAGAAGCGGAAAACTACGGACTCGCAACGAGAGAGGAAGCTCTCAAAATCGCAGTCGGTATGGTAAATAACCTCAAATAAGCAAATTTTAATAAAAAGGCTGCCTTTCAGGCAGCCTTTTGTTGTAAAAAACAAAGATAAGAGAGAAAAATGAAGAAAATCACCATCGGAATACTCGCTCACGTCGATTCGGGAAAGACGACGCTTTCGGAAAACCTGCTTTTCCGCGCGGGCGTGATAAGAAAAATCGGCAGAGTCGATAACAAAGACGCGTTTCTGGACAGCGACGGCATGGAAAAGGAACGCGGCATCACGATATATTCAAGCAGCGCGAAGATGACCTTCGGGGACACAGAGCTTTATCTTATGGACACGCCGGGACACACCGATTTTTCGGCGGAAGCCGAGAGAACGCTTGCGGTGCTCGACGCGGCGGTGCTCGTAATAAGCGCGCCCTCCGGCGTGCAGAGCCACACCGAAACGCTGTGGAAACTGCTTTCCTTCTATAACGTGCCGACCTTCATTTTCGTAAATAAAACAGATATCTGCCAGAGAAACAACGAAAATATTATAAAGGAGCTCAAATCAAAGCTCGACGCCTCGGTCGTCGATTTTACGCGCAAGGACGACAGGATTTTTAAGGAAGAAGTCGCGCTGTGCTCCGAAAAACTCATGGAAAGCTTCGATAAAAACGAGGATTTCGAAAAAAACGATATTGCAGACGCGGTTTCCGAGAGAAAACTCTTTCCCTGCCGCTTCGGCTCGGCGCTCAAAGGCTACGGTACCGAAGAATTTTTAAACGATTTACTGACGTTTTCGCTCGAAAAGCCGAGAAAGAAAGATTTTGCGGCCAAGGCGTTCAAAATCACAAAAGACGAACGCGGAGAACGGCTCACCCATATGAAAATTACGGGCGGAGAACTGTCGGTAAAGGACGAAATCGAATATACCTTGCCTAACGGCGAAAAGAAAAGGGAAAAAATCAATTCCATAAGAATAATGTCGGGCGAAAAACAGATTTCCGTAAATAAGGTGAGCGCCGGCGACGTATGCGCCGTAACGGGCCTTACAAACGTGTTTTCGGGACAGGGTTTGGGCGATGAACAGGACGACGGCAGAAAAATTCTCGAACCGATTATAAATTATAAAGTCAACGTACCCGGAAACGTAAGCGCAAGACAGGTGCTTTCGGCATTTTACGAACTTTCCGGGGAAATGCCCGAATTAAAGGTCGCCTGGAATGAAAAATTAAAAGAAATAAACGTGAGAATCATGGGCGAAATGCAGCTCGAACTGCTCGAGCGCATCATGAAAGAAAGATTCGGATACGAAGTCTCGTTTTCCTATGCAAATATCGCGTACTGCGAGACGGTCGCAAAAGCCGCCGTCGGTACGGGGCACTACGAGCCGCTGCGGCACTACGCCGAGGTCCAGCTTCTCGTCGAGCCGCTTGCGCGCGGAAAAGGAATTGTGCTTGCGCGCGACTGCTCCGAAAATATGCTCGAAAAGAACTTTCAGAATCTCGTCATGACGCACCTTGCCGAAAAAACGCATATAGGAACGCTGTGCGGCTTTCCGGTAATCGATATTAAAATAACGCTCGTCGCAGGCAGGGCGCACTTAAAGCATACCGAGGGCGGCGACTTCAGGGAGGCGACGTACAGGGCGCTGAGATGCGCACTCCGAAAGGCGGGAACGGTGCTTCTGGAGCCGTTTTACGACTATACAATAGAGGTCCCCGAGGAAAATACCGGAAGAGTCATGACCGACCTTGAGAAAATGGGCGCAAAACTCTATAATCCCGACATAAAAGACGGGTACGCCGTACTTACGGGAAGCGCGCCGGTGTCGGAAATGCGCTCGTACGCTTCGGAAATCGCAGGATTTACAAAAGGGCGCGGAAAATGCTCGTTCTTCTTCTCGGGATACAATAAGTGCCATAATACCGACGAAATCGTGCGGGAAGTCGGATATAATCCCGACGCCGACCTTGAAAACACCGCCGATTCGGTGTTCTGCTCGCACGGCGCGGGCTTTGTCGTAAAGTGGAATAAGGTTGACGAATATAAGCATACCGACGCCGGGCTCGAACTCGATACGCCCGAAGAGGAGAAAAAAGAGCGCATAAGACGTTACGTTTCGAGCGTCGCGAGCGACGAGGAGCTAATGGCGATTTTCGAGAGAACCTACGGCAAAATCAACGTAAAAAAGAAGAAAAACGCCGTAAAATCGAGGGATTTTGATGCCGAAAAGCCGAAAAAACCGCCGAAAGCGCCGCAGAAAACCTTTGACGGAAAGGAATATCTGCTCGTCGACGGCTATAACGTCATTTTTGCATGGAATTCGCTGAAACAGCTCTCGGAAAAAAACCTCGACCTTGCGAGAAACGAGCTCGTCAATATAATGTGCAACTTCGC
>JAGADB010000045.1 GCA_017613815.1 Clostridia bacterium
CTCAAAAAGCCGAGTTCTTCCGCAAGCGCGCGGTTTATCGCGCCGTCGTCGCACAGCTTTTCGGCAAGCGTGCGGTAAGAATCGCGCAGATTAGTCTTCATCGCTTTACTTATTATCTCTATCATGTCGCGTCTTAAAAGTTCGTACTTCGCGCCCACCGTTTCGTCGAAAAGTCCGACGGAAAGCGCCTTTTCTACGGCGCGGTCGTAGTCGAAATCGCCTTCGCTCTCATTATATCCGAGCGCACGCAGCGTCATCGCCGAAAACTGCTTAACAGTCGCAATATCGTCCGCGCCGAAATACGTTTCAGCCGCGCCGTTTACTATTCTGTTTTCGTAGAGCCAGCCGATGCACGCCGACGCCCAGTCGGGTACGTCGGTAAACGGGTGTGGATTTGCCTGGTAGTTCGCCTTTTCCTCTTTGCCGAGCATGCGAAGCAGCGTCATGCACGCCTCCGCCCTCGTGGCGCTCCTGTCAAGGTCCAGCGCTTCCATGCTGAAGCTCTCCCCCGTTCCCTTTATCAGCCCGAGGTCGTAAAGCGCGCGCGCATCTTGCTCAAAATCCGCCGAAATACCGGCTGTGAGTATCGCAAACACGCATATCAACGATATTATTGCTTTTTTCTTCACGTGTTTCCCTCCCCCGCCTTTCTTCAAATTTATTATATATCAAATAGAAATCAAAGTCAAATTTCGGTTATTTTATTTTTGTTTTTCGTGTTACTTTCTCTCACGAGAGAGAAAGTAACACAAAGAGAGCGGAATTCTTTATAGTTTTGTCGGTGATGTTTTGAGCGAACATTGTGGATATGTGATACCGACTTCATGAGGGAAACGGTTTTTCGTACTTTTTCTCACGCGAGAAAAGTACCAAAAGAGCGCGCGCTTTCTCGCAGAAAGCGCGGGAAAGACAATTATTTCAAATGTTTTCTTTGTTTGCACTAAATATCGGCTATATAACTATAAAAGGTTTCCGCTCTCTTTGTTTTACTTTCTCTCTCGTGAGAGAAAGTAAATGAGAGAAAGTAACACGAAAAATACTAAAAAAACAAAAAAGTGCAGTTTACTCTGCACTTTTTTATTATTCAGAACAATCTGAGCTGATTTGTCTCGCTCAGGTCATCGAGAACTCCGTTTTTACGGAGTATCTCGATAACCGCCTTTGTGATTTGGGTTTTGGTTTTGAGGTCTTCGACCGAGAGGATTTCGCCCTCGCTTGCGGCCTTATAGATACTTTCCGCGGCGGCGTCTCCGAGTCCGCCCATTGAGGAGAACGGGCATCTTATACCGCGTTCGCCCTCCGGGAGAAAGTGCTTGCTATGGGACTTTTTGAGGTCGGGGCGCAGGAACGTAAAGCCTCTTGCGCACGCCTCGTTGCAGAGCTGGAGTGTGGAAATCATATCCTGCTCCTTCTGAGTTGCGTCCTTGCCTTTCTGTTCGATTTCCCTCAAGACCGCCTTTATATGTTCTTTACCCTTTGTTACGATTTCCGCGTCGAAGCCGCCGGGTGCGACCGACAGGAACGCCGAATAGAAGACCTGCGGCATATGCACCTTAAACCAGCCGAGCCGCAGCGCCGACATATCGTACGCAACGGCGTGCGCCTTCGGGAACATATATTTAATCTTCATACAGCTGTCGATATACCAGTCGGGAACTCCGTGGGACTTCATTTCCTCTATCATTTCGGGGGTGAGCTTCTCTTTCGCCCTGCCCTTACGGGTAATCTCCATTATGTTGAAAGCATCGGACGGCTCAAGTCCCTTGTTCATAAGGTAGGTCATAATGGAGTCTCGCGTTCCGATAACCTCGGAAATGGTGCAGGTGCCGTTGTGTATGAGCTCCTGCGCGTTGGAGAGCCACACGTCGGTGCCGTGCGAGAGTCCGGAAATCTGGAGCAGGTCGGCGAAGTTTTTAGGCTTCGACTCGACAATCATCTGCCTTACGAATTTCGTGCCGAATTCGGGAAGCCCGAAGGTTCCGACCTCGCTGTCGATGTCGGCGGGGTTTATTTTAAGGGATTTCGTCGAGATGAAAAGCTCCATGACCTCGGGGTCGTTCATGGGAATATCGAGCACAGAGATTCCAGAATACTTTTCCATCATCTTGTATTTCGTCGGCACATCGTGGCCGAGCAGGTCGAGCTTCAATATCGTGTCGTGCAGATATTTGAACGCGAAGTGCGTCGTGATAACGCCGCTTCCCGCGTCGTCCGCGGGGTGCTGAACGGGAGTGAAGTCGTAAATGTCGTACTCCTTCGGCACGACTATGATGCCGCCGGGGTGCTGTCCCGTCGTCCTCTTTACGCCGGTGCAGCCGTTCGTGAGCCGCTGCTCTTCCGCCCTGTTAAGTACGATATTCCTCTCTTCGAGGTACTTTTTGACGTATCCGTAGGCGTTCTTTTCGGCTATCGTTCCTATCGTGCCGGCACGGAACACGTTCTTTTCCCCGAAAAGCACTTCGGTGTACTTATGCACCTTTCCCTGCACTTCTCCCGAGAAGTTAAGGTCTATATCGGGGGACTTGTCCCCCTTGAATCCGAGGAAGGTCTCGAAAGGTATGGTATGTCCGTCGCCGAGCAGGTCGGTATTGCATTTCGGGCACTTTTTCGGCGGCAGGTCGAAGCCCGAATCGTAGGAGCCGTCGGTTATGAATTCGCTGTAAGTGCATTTGGGGCACCTGTAATGCGGAACGAGCGGATTTACTTCGGTAATACCCGCCATGGTCGCGACGAACGACGAGCCGACCGAGCCCCTCGACGCAACGAGGTAGCCGTTCTTTTCGCTGTACTGAATAAGTCTTCTCGCTATGACGTAAAGCACGGCAAAGCCGTGTTTTATTATCGGTTCAAGTTCTCTTTCGAGCCGTTTTTCGACTATTTCGGGCAGATTTTCGCCGTAAAGCTCCCTTGCCCTCTTGTAGCAGCTTTCCTTTAATTCCTCTTCGGCGCCGTCCATGTGCGGCGGATACGAGCCCTTCGGGATAGGCCTTATATTCTCTGTCATATCCGCGATTTTGTTTGTGTTTTCGACGACGATTTCATATGCCTTTTCGGGTGTAAGGTAACTGAATTCCGCAAGCATCTCGTCGGTCGTCTTCATATAAAGCGGCACGTCTCTGTCGGCGTCGGAGTACTTCTGTCCCGCAAGCAGTATGTGCCTGAATATCTCGTCCTCAGGCTCGTTGAAATGCACGTCGCCGGTTGCGACGACGGGGATATTAAGCTCTTCGCCGAGGGAAATTATCGTCTTGTTGATGTCTATAAGCGCGTTTTCGTCGGAAACAAGCCCTTTTTCCACCATGAATTTATTGTTGCCTGTCGGCTGGACCTCGAGAAAATCGTAAAATTTCGCGATTTCCACGATTTCGCTCTTCTGCTTGCCCGAAAAGATTGCCTGGAAAAGCTCTCCCGACTCGCAGGCGGAGCCGATTATAAGTCCGTCTCTGTGCGTTTCGAGCACGGTTTTCGGTATTCTCGGTACTCTGTAAAAATAGTTCAAGTACGAGTAGGATACTAACTTGTAAAGGTTTTTAAGTCCCGTCCGGTTTTTAACCAGAATAATCTGGTGATAGCTTTTGAGCTTTTTGGGGTCGCAGTTGCCGCTCATGGCTCTTTTAAGCCCCGCAAGGTCCTTTATGCCCTCGATCTTGATCTTTTTAAGCAGTTTTTCAAAGATGAGCGCGAGCATTTTCGCGTCTTCAAACGCCCTGTGGTGATTGAAGTCGCCGAGGTTGAAATATTTTGCAAGCGAGTCGAGCTTGTGGGTTTTAAGGTCGGCGTTGCAGTATCTCGACATCGCGACGGTATCGACGTAGGTCGGGTTGAACTCGATACCCAGCTTTTCCGCGTCTTTTCTCAAAAATCCGATGTCGAAGTTTGCGTTGTGCGCGACGAACACCGCTTTTCCCGCAAATTCAAGGAATTTCGGCAGCACGTCTTTGATATACGGCGCGTCCTTCACGTCGTCGTCTTTAATTCCCGTGATTTCGGTTATCGTCTCGCTTATATGTATTCCGGGGTTGACGAAGCTCTCGAAGGTGTCGAGTATTTTTCCGTTTTTGTAAAGCGCGGCGCCTATTTCGATAATCTCGTTCGCCCTTTCGGAAAGTCCCGTCGTCTCGAGGTCGAAAACGCAGAAAACGCCGTCTTCAAAGTCGGCGTTGCCCTCTCCGAACACGGCAGTCGCCGTGTCGTCGACGAAGTACGCCTCAATCCCGTAAATAATCTTGAAATCGGCGCCTGCCTTTTCCGCTTCCGTCATTATTTCGGGGAACGCCTGCAGATTTCCGTGGTCGGTTACCGCAACGGCAGAATGTCCGAACCGCTTTACCGTCTCGACGACGTCCTTCGGCGAGAAAACCGAGTCCATCGTTGACATGGTCGTATGCAGATGCAGTTCGACGCGCTTTTTTTCGGCTTTGTCGGTGCGCTTTTTTTCCTTAATCACGGCAACGGCGCGCGGGGAAATCTCCGTTTCGCCGCCGTCGAATTTGTTTTTCTGCATAACGCCTTTGAGCATTACGCACACGCCGTCCTTCAGAGCGGACATCTCTTTTTCTTCTTCCGCATCGTAAATAAGTCTTACCACCGCCGACGCGTCGCGGTCGGTTATGTAAAAGGATATTATGTATTTATCCTCTTTTTTCGTGGTCTTTTTCTGGTACGAGAATATCTCGCCGCAGACGGTGAACTGCTCTTTTCCTTCTTTTGCGTCCCTTATCGGAATAATCTCGTATTTCCCGAATTTTCCCTTGACGGTCTTCATATCCGACGTGTCGAACGTCATCCTGCCCGACTTTACGGTATGGGTTTCGGTGTCGACGCTTGCTGCCGATTCGCCTCCGAATACGGAATTGCGCCCGGGAGAACCGTTTCCGGCTTTTATTTCCTCGCGTGCAAACATTGAAAGCGGTAAAATTTCCTCTTCGCCGCGCTCGATACTCGTAACTCCCGTAAACTCCACGGAATAGCGCTCGCCGAACATTCGGTAAATCACGTCTGAAATGATCGTGTCGCAGTTTCCCGACAAAAGCAGCTTCTTTCCGCCGTTTTTGAGCGAGATTTTCATCACGTTTTCGTCGGCGCTGACCTCCGCGCCTTCAAGCGCGCTTTCGGCGCCCTCGAAAAAGCCGTTTCCGAGGGCCGTCGTCTTCGCAAGCTCGTAAAAGACGTGCGGCGCGTACTTTATACTGAAAGCCGTGTTCTCAAAAGTCGGATATATCGCCATAAACCGCAGTTCGTACGCTTCTTTTATTCCGTTTTCGACTTTTTCTATCTTCTCGGGCGGAAAATAAACGTCAAACGTACAGTACGCCTGTATCATACGTTTTTCCACGTCCGCGCTGAGACGAAAGTCGGTAACGTGCTCAAGCACGTTTATTTCGTCCTTCTCACGCTGACTGTATTTTTTGAATTTTTCCGCAAAACCGGTTTTTGCCATTATTTATCTTTACCTTTTCAGTTTATTTTTCCGAAATTTGTTCGTAATGCAGTTTTTCCGCTTCGGAAAGCAGGATTTCGTATATCTTGTCTGCGGGTATGCTTCCTACCGTCTCGCCCTTCTTGAAAAGCAGCGCCTTTCCGTCGCCTCCCGCAACGCCTATATCGGCTTCCCTTGCCTCTCCCGGTCCGTTTACGGCGCAGCCCATCACGGCGACCGTCATATCCCAGTCCTTGTTTTTGAGCTCGTTTTCGATGCGTTTCGCCGTACCGAATACGTCGATGTTACACCTCGAGCACGTCGGGCAGGACACGACCTTTACCCCTTTTCTCAGCGACAGCGCGGAAAGTATGTCCTTTGCCGCCTCGACTTCCTTTACGACGTCGTCGGAGAGGGACACCCTCATGGTGTCGCCTATTCCGTCGCACAAAAGCGAGCCGAGTCCGATGCTCGACTTTATGAGCCCCATTCTCTCGGTGCCCGCCTCGGTTACCCCTATATGTATCGGGTAGTCGGTCATCTGCGCGAATATCCTGTTCGCCTTTACCGCCTTTTCTCCGTCGGAGGACTTTATCGACACGACTATGTCTTCAAAATCGAATTTTTCAAGCAGTTTTACGTGGTACATCGCGCTTTCCGCAAGCGCTTCCGCGCACGGAGAGCCGTATTTTTCAAGCAGGTGCTTTTCGAGCGAGCCGCCGTTTACGCCTATCCTTATCGGGATGTTTCTGCTCCTACATTTATCCGCAACCGCCTTGATATTCTCGTCGGAGCCGATATTGCCGGGGTTTATCCTGATTTTGTCTATGCCGTAATCGGCGCAGGCAAGCGCAATTTTATAGTTGAAATGTATGTCCGCGACGAGCGGAATATCGGTATGTTCCTTGAAATAAGGAATGTTTTTCGCGCACTCCTCGTCGGGAACGGAAAAGCGCACGACGTCGCAGCCCGCCTCTTCAAGCCTTTTTATCTGCGCAAGCGTCGATTCCTTATCCGACGTCTTCGTAAACGTCATGGACTGAATCGCAATCGGGTTGCCGTCCCCGATTTTAACCCTGCCTATCTTTACTTCCCTTGATTTTCTTCTTTCCACGTCTTTCTCTCCCCGCTTACCTGAAAATCAGTTTCGCTATATCGTTATAGGTGATGAATATCATAAATATCATTATGAGCACAAAGCCCGCCGCGTGAACGTAGCCCTCGTATTTCGGGTCCAGCGGCTTCCCCCTTATCAGTTCTATAAGCATAAAGAACAGTCTGCCCCCGTCAAACGCCGGCAGCGGAAGCAAATTAATTATTCCAACGTTTAAGGTCAGCATAGTGAGTAAAAATACCAGCGACTCCCAGCCGTATGACGCCGTCTCCTTTACCTGACCGATTACTCCGACCGGACCCGACAGCGTTTCAACCCCGTATCTGCCTTTGAAAATGTTGAGAATGGAGCTCCACAGCACCCGTATCGACGAAAACGCCTGACAGAAGGTCTGTTTTATAAATTCGGGAAACGTCTTTTCAAGCTCGGTCGTGCGGATAAAAGCCGCGTTGCCGAAAACTATCCCGTCCTCCGAAAACGTGCCGAACTTTACGTCCTTTATCAGCACGTCTTTTCCGTCTCTCTCCACCGTTACGTCGACGCCCTCGTCTCCGCGGAACATTATTTCGTAAACGAAGTCGTTTCTCACGTTGATTTTCCTGTTCCCGATTTTTTTGATCGTGTCGCCGACTCTTATTCCCAGAAATTCCTCGAATTCAAGTTTCTCGCCGCTTTCGCTCACGACGTTGAAGCCCGAAACGGTTGTGGAATATATGCGCTCCGCACTGCCGACAAGTATCCCCGTCAGAATTATGCCGAGTATGATATTCATCGCAGCCCCCGCGGCAGTGATTATTATCCTCTGCCATACCGGCTTTGAAGAAAAGGCGTTTTCATCGTCGACTTTCTCGTCTTCGCCTACCATGCTGACGTAGCCACCGATTGGAATTGCCCGAAGCGAATAGATTACCCCGTCTTTTCCCCTTTTCGAAAAGAGCTTCGGCCCGAATCCGACCGAAAACTCGTTTATCCCCACTTTGAAAAGCTTCGCAAACGCAAAATGCCCCAGCTCGTGCACGAGTATTATTA
>JAGADB010000046.1 GCA_017613815.1 Clostridia bacterium
ACCGTGCCGTTTTTGATTCCCGATGCCTCAACGATTTCGTTTACTTCCTTCGAGATGTCGTGAAACGTGGGTATCCAGCCTCTTGACTGAAGTTCCAATTCCTTCTGAAAAACTTTGAATTCCATGATAAAATCCTCCTGAAAATATATTTTTTATAAATTTGTAATCAACTCAGTGATTGAGCCGTTCGCCCACCGCGCCGCCGGGGTGTATAAGCGCGAACTGCTCGTTTTTGTAGCCGGTCTCCTCTATAAGCGCCGTCTGAAGCGCGTGGAAAATCATGCATAGCGCCGTCGACGAGGTCGTGCCCTGGCAGTTGTACTTGTCGGTCTCGCGGTTGACGTACTGCTTTAGAACGACGGACGCGTCCTTTGCAAGCGGGGAATCGAGGTTTTCGGTAACGGTTATTACGTTTGCGCCCTTTGCTTTTGCGATTTCAAGCATGGGAATAAGCTCTTTGGTCTTTCCGCCGCGCGATGCGAGCAATATAACGTCGCCCTTCTGCAGAAATCCCATGCCGCCGTGAACCGCTTCGGCGGGGGAAATGAATTTTGCGGGCTGCTCTATGCAGTTCATGAGATGAACGAAGTGCTGACACATAATTCCCGAGTGTCCGCAGCCGGAAGCGCCGATTCTCTCGGCGTTTTTCAAAAGCCCGACCGCCTTCGAAAAGCTTTGCTCGTCAAGATAGTCGAGCATGGTCTTTATGCATTCGCTTTCAATGAGATATGCGTTTTTTACCTGTTCAAGCGTTTCCTTTTTCATAGTACCACCTTATGAATGAAGCTCGTCCCAGGCTTTTCTGAGGTTGTAAAGCATTTCATCAACCATTTCGTAGGGCCTGTCCGACTTCATAATGCCGCTCGTCGTGCCGGTTGCCTCGGCGCCGAGCTTTATCATGTCGTAAACGTCTTTTCCGTTGGAAATTCCGGCTCCCTGAAGGACCTTTATGCCGGGATTTATGTCTCTTACCGTCTTTATCGTCTCAAGAACGTAGTTTGAGTCGCTCGTCGTTCCGGTGCCGATAAGCTCGGTCGGCTCGGCAACTATCATGTCGGGCGCCATTTCCGCTATTTTCTTTACTTCCTCAACCGTGCTTGCGCAGACGATGGTCAGAAGCCCGCACTCTTCCGCACGGCGAATGGTTTTTTCGACGGTTTCAAGGGAAATCGGCTTTTCGGCGTGGT
The DNA here is from genome assembly GCA_017613815.1 of Clostridia bacterium. Taxonomy (GTDB): domain Bacteria; phylum Bacillota; class Clostridia; order Oscillospirales; family CAG-382; genus UMGS882. Next base: position 1,188 of record JAGADB010000046.1, read on the forward strand.
TTAACATAACGCCCTTCGCGCCCGCCGCCTTGACCGCTTCGGGAAGCACGCTGCCAAGGCCTCTTCCGGGGTAAAGGCAGTCCATGTGCTGAGCGAAAACCCATATCCTTTCGGTGTTGTCCGCAAGCAGCTTTATGTCGGTGTACTGCGGCGTTACCATGACGTCCACGTCGTATTTGAGCGCGGTTTTGTCGATGACTTTTGCGAGTTTGAGCATTTCTTCGCCGTAGAGATAGGCTTTCGGGCCTATTTCAAAGAAAGGCGGTTTTAAACTTACGTTTTTTAACATGTTTTTTCTCCGTTCGGTTAAAATATATATAAAAAAATACAGATTTTTCCTTAAAATACCCTCTAAAAATATTATATACTTAACGAGTTTTTTGTCAATAGATAAAGATAATACTTAACAAATTTAAAGCGTGTTTTTTGCTCCTTCGATAATTGACAAAGAGAGCAGATTATGCTAAAATATCATAGGAAACGTAAAAATGCAAAAGTACGTGCTTCAATCGGAATTCCGTAAGGAGAAGAGAGATGTCAAAACAGATTAACAGTTACGACAACAACAGTATTTCAATGCTCAAAGGCCCCGATAAAGTAAGGCTGAGACCGGCGGTAATTTTCGGCTCCGACGGGCTTGAGGGCTGCGAGCACTCGTTTTTCGAAATACTTGCAAACTCCGTCGACGAGGCGCGCGAGGGCTTCGGAAATAAGATAGACGTAAGGGTTAATAAAGACTTTTCGATAACCGTCGAGGACTACGGCAGAGGAATCCCTCTCGGCTGGAACGAAAAGGAGCAGAGATATAACTGGGAACTCGTGTTCTGCGAGATGTACGCGGGCGGAAAATACGATAACGAGACGGGCAACGTCTATGAATATTCTCTGGGACTCAACGGCCTCGGCGCGTGCGCCACGCAGTTTTCGTCGGAATATATGAACGTAGTCAGCTACACCAAGGACTGTAAGTATTCCATAAGCTTCAAAAAGGGCTTTCCCGTAACCGAACTTTTAAAAGAGGACCCGGTAAAGAGAAGGACCGGCACCGTAATCGAGTGGAAACCCGATATAGAGGTGTTTACCGATATAAAAATGCCGTTCGAGTACTTCGACGAGGTCATAAAGAAGCAGGCGGTCGCAAACGCGGGGCTTACGCTGACGCTCGACTACGAGTGCGCCGACGGAACGCATAAAAAGACCGAATATTTCTATAAAAACGGCATCGTCGACTATATAAACGAGCTCATAAGCGTCGACGGCAACTATATCCTCTCAAAAGAAAGCGTTGATGACGAAGAAGAGGAAAAAGAAACCGAAGAAACCGAAGAAACCGAGGAAACGGAAGAAATCGGCGAAGAAGAGGGCGCGGAAAACGAAGACGCCGAAATCGACGAATCGTCAAGGACCTACGCGCTGACGGTTCCGGCATATTTCAAGACAGAATGCCGCGGCAGAGACCGCAACGATATGAACGACTATAAGCTCAAAATCGAAATGGTGTTCTGCTTTTCAAACCTCATAAATAAAATCGAGTATTACCACAATTCGAGCTTCCTCGAATACGGCGGCGCGCCCGATAAGGCGACGAGAAGCGCGTTCGTGAAGGCGTTTGACAATTATCTCAAAAACAATAATAAATACGCCAAGAACGAGAGCAAAATATCCTTTGCCGACGTTGAGGACTGCCTCATATTCATAGTCAATTCGCATTCCACGAGAACGAGCTACGAAAACCAGACCAAAAAGGCGATAACCAATACCTTTATCGCCGAAGCGATGACGGAATTCTTCTACCGCTCGCTCGAGGCGTTTTTCGCCGAAAATCCCAAGCAGGCGGAAAAAGCGGCGTCCCAGGTGCTCATAAACAAGAGAAGCAGAGAGAACGCCGAAAGCGCGAGAATAAATATAAAGAAAAAGCTCGAAAAGGGCATAGACATCGTAAACCGCGTCGAAAAATTCGTAAACTGCCGCTCCAAAGACGTAAATAAGAGGGAGCTTTATATCGTCGAGGGCGACAGCGCGCTGGGCTCGGTAAAACTTGCCCGCAACCCCGAATTTCAGGCGGCAATCCCCGTAAGAGGAAAGACTCTCAACTGCTTAAAGAGCAGCTACGATAAGATTTTCAAGAGCGATATCATAGTCGACCTTTTGAAAGTAATCGGCTGCGGCGTGGAGCTCGGCACCTCAAAGGGAAAGAGCAAAAACCTCACGCAGTTTGATATGAATTCTTTAAAATGGAGCAAAATAATAATATGCACCGATGCCGACGAGGACGGCTACCAGATAAGAACGCTTATTTTGACGATGTTTTACCGCCTTCTGCCGACTCTTATAAGAGAGGGAAAGGTGTATATCGCCGAGTCGCCGCTTTATGAAATCGAATCGAAAAAGAGCGGCACGCAATTTGCGTATAACGAGCGCGAAAAAGCCGAAATAATAAGCAGACTCGGCGACGAAAAGTATAGGATAATGCGCTCCAAGGGACTCGGCGAAAACGAGGCGGATATGATGAGCAAAACCACCATGA
>JAGADB010000047.1 GCA_017613815.1 Clostridia bacterium
ACATGGACGTGTATGAAATAATAAAAATATGCAACATGCACCCGAGGGTAAATATTCTTAATCCCGGCCCCGGAGTCGGCGGACACTGCATTCCGGTGGACCCGTGGTTTCTGGTGGGCGACTATCCCGAGCTTGCAAAGGTCATAGGAGAAGCCCTTGAAGTAAACGAATCCATGCCTGCGTTCGTGCTCGAAAAGGCGAAGGAAATAATGCGCAAAGAAGGTAAAGCCGACCTTTCCAAAATCGGACTTTACGGCATCGCCTACAAGGAAAACGTCGACGATTACAGGGAGTCCCCGACCTTGCAGATGCTGGAATACTGTAAGGAAAAGTATAATTTAAGTCTCAAATCCTACGACCCGTATATAAAGAAAGACGTCTGTGAAAACCAATATCATGACTTTGACGAATTTTTGAAAGATACCGATTTCGTCATAATAATGGTGGGACACGATGAGATAAAGACAGAAAGCGCGTGGGAAAAACTGCGAAATAAAACCGTGCTCGACACAAGACGCGCGATAAAGAAAGACGGAGTATATTATATCTGACACGGAGGAAAGCGAATGAAGAAGGTAATGCTTGTATTCGGCACACGCCCCGAAGCGATAAAGATGTGCCCCCTTGTAAACGAACTGAAGTCGCGGAAAAACATAAAGACCGTCGTTTGCGTTACGGGACAGCACAGACAGATGCTCGACCAGGTGCTTAACGCTTTCGGAGTAGAGCCCGACTACGACCTTTCGATAATGAAGGACAAGCAGACGCTTTTTGACATCACGTCAAACATCCTTTCGAGCATAAAAGGCGTTCTGGAAAAGGAAAAACCCGACGCCGTGCTCGTTCACGGGGACACGTCGACGACGTTTGCGACGGCGCTTGCCTGCTTTTACCTGCAAATACCCGTAGGGCACGTCGAGGCGGGACTGCGGACGTATAACATCTATTCGCCGTACCCCGAGGAATTCAACCGCCAGGCGGTCAGCATAATTTCAAAATACAATTTCGCGCCGACCGAGCTTGCAAAGCAGAACCTCATAAAAGAGGGAAAAGACGAAAAGACCATATACGTTACCGGCAACACGGCAATCGACGCGCTCAAAACGACGGTGAGAGCCGACTATACACACCCCGAGCTCGAGTGGGCAAAGGATAGCCGCCTTATCATTATCACCGCGCACCGCAGGGAAAATCTGGGCGAGCCGATGAAGCATATGTTCTCGGCGATAAGAAGAATAATGGAGGAGCACCCCGACGTAAAGGCGATATACCCGATACACATGAATCCGCTCGTGCGCGCGACCGCCGACGAAATTCTGGGCGGCTGCGGCAGAATAAGACTTATTGAGCCGCTTGAAGTTATAGATTTTCATAACTTTCTTGCGCGCAGCTACCTTATCTTGACCGACAGCGGAGGAATCCAGGAGGAAGCGCCGTCGCTCGGCAAGCCGGTGCTCGTCATGAGGGACACGACCGAGCGCCCGGAGGGAATTGCGGCGGGAACCTTAAAGCTTGTCGGCACGGACGAGGAAAAAATATACGAAAATTTCAAAAACCTGCTTGAAAACAAGGAAGAATACGATAAAATGGCGCACGCCAGCAACCCGTACGGCGACGGATTTGCATGCGTAAGGATAGCCGACGTGCTTGAAAATAACTGAACGGAAAAAGAGGGAGAAAATGAAAATACTTGTAACCGGCTCCGCCGGATTTGTCGGAAAAAATCTTGTTTCTTCCCTTAAAAATCTGAGGGACGGCAAGGACAGAACGCGCCCTGCGCTTAAAATCGGGGAAATTTACGAGTTCGATATAGACACAGACGCGTCGCTTCTCGACGGATACTGCAAAAACGCCGACTTCGTCTTCAATCTTGCGGGAGTGAACCGCCCCAAAGACGAAAGCGAGTTTATGAAGGGCAATTTCGGCTTTGCGTCGACGCTGCTCGACACGCTGAAAAAATACGGAAATAAGTGCCCCGTAATGCTCTCGAGCTCCATTCAGGCAACGCTTATCGGAAGATACGCGCAGAACGACTACGGAAAATCCAAGCTTGCGGGCGAAGAACTGTTTTTTGACTACTCAAAGGAAACGGGCGCCAAAGTGCTCGTTTACCGCTTCCCCAACCTTTTCGGAAAGTGGTGCAGACCGAACTATAACAGCGCCGTTGCGACATTCTGCTATAACACCGCAAACGACCTGCCGATAACGGTAAACGACCGCGCAACCGAGCTTGAACTGCTTTATATAGACGACCTTGTGTGCGAGATGCTGGACGCGCTCGAAGGAAAAGAGCACAGATGCACGTTCGACGGCGTAAAGACGGTGCTGACGGAGGGCGGAAAATACTGCGCCTGCCCCGTAACACATCACGTTACTCTCGGCGAGATAGCGGACCTGCTCGAAAAATTCAAAAATCAGCCGAAAACGCTCGTAATGCCCGAAATTCCGTCGGGAAGCTTTGAAAAGAAGCTTTATTCGACATATCTTTCGTATCTTCCGAAAGAAAAGGCGTCGTTCGAGCTGAAAATGAATAAAGACGACAGAGGAAGCTTCACCGAGCTTCTGAAAACCGAAAAATGCGGACAGTTCAGCGTGAATATCTCAAAACCCGGAATAACCAAGGGCGAACACTGGCATCATACCAAGTGGGAGTTCTTTATAGTCGTCAGCGGACACGGACTTATCCGCGAAAGAAAAATAGGAACCGACGAGATACTCGATTTTGAAGTGAGCGGCGATAAAATCGAAGCAATCCATATGCTTCCGGGATATACCCATAACATAATCAACCTGTCGGAAACCGAAAATCTGGTAACGGTTATGTGGGCAAACGAGCAGTTTGACCCGTCGCACCCCGACACCTTCGGAGAGAAGGTCGAAAAAGAATGAAAAGACTCGTAATTATAGGAGCCGGCGGCTACGGAACCATGGTAAAAGACGTGGCATCTCAGCTCGGCATATATGAAAAAATAGTTTTTCTCGACGATAACAAGACAGGAGAAGACGTCGCCGGCAAATGCGGCGAATATGAGAAATTCATAGACGAAAATACCGATATATATCCCGCTTTCGGCAATAACGAAAAGCGGCTTTCGCTTGTGGACGAATTAATATCCCTCGGCGCAAACGTGCCGGTAATAATCCACCCCAAAGCATACGTAAGCAAGACCGCGAAAATAGATAAAGGCACGGTAATTCTGCCGCTTGCGGCGGTAAATACCGGCTGCGTTATAAACAGAGCGTGCATAATAAATACGTCCGCCATAATCGACCACGGAACCGTTATCGGTAAAGGAACCCACGTCTGTCTGGGCGCAATAGTCAAGGCGGAAAATAAGATTCCGCCGCTTGTGAAAATACAGGCGGGCGAAGTAATAGAGGACAGGACATATCCGCTCTGAAGAAAAAGAAAGTCAAACGGAGAGGAGATGAGAAAATGAAGCATCTTTTGGAAATAATGACGTGCCTTATAAGAAGCGTGCTTTCGGATGAGGATTACGGCGTCATGCCGAAAATAGCCGAGTGCTACGGAGAGGAAAAAATTCCGGAAGAAGTGCTCGAAAGAATGCTTGTAATCTCGTCTTTTCACGGAATGGCGCACGTCGTCGGTACCGCGCTCGAAAGATATAACCTGCTTAAAGACGGCAAAATAAAGGACGAATTCGATAAACGCATAAGAGACGCGAAAAATAAATTCGCGCTCACCGACACGGAATATGAGCGGGTATGTGCCGCTTTTGAAAACGCAAAAATCGCGTATCTGCCGCTTAAAGGCGCGGTGATAAGGGACTTTTACCCCGAAAAATGGTTGAGAGTAAGCGCCGACATCGACGTGCTCGTAAAAAAAGAGGACCTTGAAAGAGCGGGAGAAACGCTCGAAAAGGAGCTTCTCTATAAAAAGGGAAAGAGCAGCGCGCACGATATCCCCTACACCTCGGCAAACGGAATGACTGTAGAGCTCCACTTCGACCTCGTCGAAGAAAAGCGCATGCCGCGTGCGGAAAAGGTATTAAACAGGGTTTGGAAATATGCTTCTCATCCCGATAATTCGTATAAATACGAGATGAGCGACGATATGTTCTATTATTTTCATATCGCTCACATGGCAAAGCACATGGAAGAGGGCGGCATAGGCATAAAGGCGTTCGCCGACCTGTGGGTGCTGGATAACCGAAAGGATTACGATAAGGAAAAGCGGGAAAAACTCATAGACGAGGGCGGACTTTCGGAATTTGAAAAGGCGGCAAAGGCGCTTACGGCAAAATGGTTTGACGGGAAGGAGCCGCAAGAGGATAAAGACACCCTCCTTACGCTCGAAAAGTACGTCATAAAGGCGGGAACCTACGGCACGCTCGACAACCGCGTTTCGGTGAGCGGCGCAAGCGAGGGAAGCAAGGGAAGATACCTGCTTTCAAGGGTGTTTATGCCGTACGAAAAGCTCGTTTTGATATTCCCGTCGCTCGAAAAGCATAAAAATATGATTTTCTTTTATCAAATAGCGCGTATCGGACACGTAATAAGACGCGGCAGGGTTAAATCGGGACTTGACGAGGCGAAAGCCGTGGAAAAGTCTTTACAAAACCCCGAAAACGAAAAAACGGCGGAAATGCTTAAAAAATTCGGCATAATAAAGTAAAAAGCCACGAAAACCGTGGCTTTTTGAAAAAGTTTACATCTTCGGAGGCAAAAAATGACATCGGTGATAAAAACCGCGGCGGTAAACGGAATAGAGGGCTTTATCGTCGACGCGGAGTGCTACAGCGCGGGAAATTTCCCCAAATTCTCGCTTGTCGGACTTCCCGACGCCGCGGTGAGAGAAGCGTACGAGAGAATAAAGGCGGCGGTAAAGTCGTCGGGAATAGAGTTCCCGCAATCTACTGTTACCGTAAACCTTGCTCCCGCCGATATGTTGAAGCAGGGCACGGCGTTTGACCTTGCGATTATGCTTTCCATAATCAAAAGCACCGTGCTTTCGACGTCGGACACGAGCGGAAAATGCTTTATAGGCGAGCTCTCCCTTTCGGGCAAAATAAGGCGCGTAAACGGCGTTCTGCCGATGTGTATCGCCGCGCGCGACGCGGGGATTAAAGAAATTTACGTGCCCGCCGACAACGCGCGCGAAGCGTCGGTCGTCGAGGGCATAGACGTTTACGGCGTTGACAATATAAATCAGCTTGTGGCTCATCTTACGGGCCTTCTCAGAATGGAAAAAACGGCGTACAGAGGCAGGGAACTGCTCGAAACGCTGCCCGAAAACATACCCGATATGTCGGAGGTAAAGGGGCAGGAAAACGTAAAGCTTGCGCTCGAAATCGCGGCGGCGGGCATGCATAACGTGCTGCTCGTCGGACCTC
>JAGADB010000048.1 GCA_017613815.1 Clostridia bacterium
ACTATGTTTCTGAGCTGGCGGTCGTTCATATCGACGCATCTCTTCCAGGTTATTTTTCTGACGTCGATACCGAGCGAGTTGCCCTGCTGAATATGGTTGTCGAGCATTGCGGCGAGCAGGTTGTTTGCGGCGCCTATTGCGTGGAAGTCTCCCGTAAAATGAAGGTTTATGTCTTCCATCGGGATTACCTGAGCGTATCCGCCGCCTGCGGCTCCGCCCTTAATTCCGAACACCGGTCCGAGCGACGGCTCTCTTAATGCAACGACGGATTTCTTTCCGATTTTGCGAAGGCCGTCCGCAAGGCCTATCGTCGTCGTGGTCTTGCCCTCTCCCGCGGGGGTGGGGGTTATCGCCGTTACCAGAACGAGTTTTCCGTTCTCGTTTTTGTTGTCGTCAAGAAGTGAAAGGTCGATTTTCGCCTTATTGTTTCCGTACTGCTCGACATATTTAAGGTCGATGCCGACGCTTTTTGCTATTTCGGTTATGTGCAGGGGTTTGCAGGCTTGCGCGATTTCGATGTCTGTTAAATAGCTCATTTTTATTCTCCTTATTTTTTAAAATATTCTACTGCTGATTCAAATATGCGGCTGTCATAGTTTCCGGGGACGTTTTTATAAAGTCCGCTTCCCGTCCTCTCGCTGTGTCCCATTTTGCCGAACACCCTGCCGTCGGGCGAGGTTATTCCCTCTATTGCGAACGCCGAACCGTTGGGATTATACCTTATATCCATAGTCGCGTTGCCGGAAAGGTCGGCGTACTGAGTCGCTATCTGTCCGTTTGCCGCAAGCTCGGATATGAGTTTTTCGCTTGCGACGAATCTTCCCTCTCCGTGCGAAATCGGGACGTTTATTATCTCTCCGACCTTCATTTTTGCAAGCCACGGGGACTTGTTGGAAGCAATACGCGTGCGCACTATCTTTGACTGGTGTCTGCCTATCGTGTTGAAGGTCAGCGTCGGGCAGTCCTCGGAAGTGTCGATTATCCTTCCGTAAGGCACGAGTCCGAGCTTTATGAGCGCCTGGAAGCCGTTGCATATGCCGCACATAAGTCCGTCTCTGTTATCAAGGAAGTCGTGCACCGCTTCTTTGATTTCGGGGTTTCTGAAAAACGCGGTTATGAATTTTCCGCTTCCGTCCGGCTCGTCGCCGCCCGAAAAGCCGCCGGGAACAAAGATTATCTGCGACGTCTTAATCGCTTTCGCAAATTCTTTGACGCTTCTTTCAACGCCTTCCGGCGTAAGGTTGTTGATAACCTTTATTTCGGGGCTTGCTCCCGCATCGAGCATCGCCTTTGCGCTGTCGTATTCGCAGTTTGTGCCCGGGAACACGGGAATGAGCGCTTTGGGAGTTATATTACTCCTTATTGCAGGCGCTTTTCTCTCTTCGGTAAAGAAAGAAACGTTTTCGACCGCGCTTTTGCTTTCAGCCAAACTCGGATACACGCTTTCGAGCTTGTTTTCGTACTCGGAAAGCAGTTTTTCAAGGTCAATTTGCTCGTTTTTATATTTTATGCACTTATTTTCGGTGATTTTTCCGACTATTCTGCCTTCCGCGGTGTCTTTTTCCGTTTCGACAAGGAACGCGCCGTAATTATAGCCGAAAATGTCGGAAAGACTTAAATTTTCGTCAAATTCGAAGCCAAAACCGTTGCCGAAGCACATCTTCATTACCGCTTCCGCAATACCGCCCATGCCGGGGGTATAGCAGGATACGCCCTTGCCGCTTCTTAAAAGCGATGTCGTCTTTGAAAACGCCTCTTTCAGCGACTCCGCCTTCGGAAGACCGCAACCGTCGTATTCGGGGGCGATTAAAATTACCTTATTTCCCGCCTTTTTGAACTCGTTTGATACGATATTTTCCGTTTTTTCGGCTTTCACTGCAAACGACACGAGAGTCGGCGGAACGTCTATATCCTCAAACGAGCCGCTCATGGAGTCTTTTCCGCCGATTGCGGCGATTTCAAGGTCCATCTGCGCCTTATACGCGCCGAGCAGTGCGGAAAGCGGTTTGCCCCAGCGCTTTTGGTCCTTGCCGAGCTTTTCGAAATATTCCTGGAACGTGAGATATACGTCGGAGAACTCCGCGCCCGTCGCGACAAGCTTGCTTACAGATTCGACTACGGCGAGGTACGCGCCGTGATAGGGGCTCTTTTCGGAAATATACGGGTTATAGCCGAACGACATAAGCGTACACGTATCGGTATGCTTCTTTTCGCACGACACCTTCTGCACCATCGCCTGAACCGGCGTGAGCTGATATTTGCCTCCGAAAGGCATAAGCACGGTGCCGGCGCCTATGGTCGAGTCAAAGCGTTCGGAAAGACCGCGCTTTGAGCAGGTATTAAGGTCGTTTGCTAAATTTATCATATTTTCCGAAAAGCCGCCTTTTATTTTCTTATCAAAGTCATCCGGCTTTGCGGAAATTACCGAAATATGCTTTTTTGCGCCGTTGGAATTTAAAAATTCGCGGCTTATATCGACGATTTTCTTTCCGTTCCAGCTCATCGTGAGGCGCTTTTCCGCTTTTACGACCGCAACCGGCGTTGCCTGGAGGTTTTCGGTTTCGGCGAGCTCCAAAAATCTCTTTACGTCCTTTTCCTCCACGACGACCGCCATTCTCTCCTGGCTTTCGCTTATGGCAAGCTCTGTGCCGTCAAGTCCCTCATACTTTTTGGGAACGGCGTCAAGGTTTATTTCAAGTCCGTCGGCAAGTTCTCCTATCGCCACCGACACGCCGCCGGCGCCGAAGTCGTTGCACCTCTTTATCATTAGGCACGCCTCTTTATTCCTGAAAAGCCTCTGGAGTTTTCTCTCCTCGGGCGCGTTGCCTTTCTGCACCTCCGCGCCGCAGGTGTCTATCGATTCGACGGTATGCGATTTGGACGAGCCCGTAGCTCCTCCGCAGCCGTCTCTGCCCGTCTTGCCGCCGAGAAGTATTACGACGTCTCCGGGTGCGGGGGTTTCACGTCTTACGTTTTCGGAAGGTGCCGCCGCGATTACGGCGCCTATTTCCATGCGCTTTGCCTCATATCCCGGGTGGTATATTTCATCTACGATGCCCGTCGCAAGTCCTATCTGGTTTCCGTAGGAGGAATATCCCGCCGCCGCCGTGGTTACTATCTTTCTCTGGGGAAGCTTGCCCTTTCTCGTCTTTTCGACGCTTACAAGCGGGTCCGACGCGCCCGTTACCCTCATTGCTCCGTAGACGTACGAGCGTCCCGAAAGCGGGTCTCTTATCGCGCCGCCGATACACGTTGCGGCGCCGCCGAACGGCTCGATTTC
>JAGADB010000049.1 GCA_017613815.1 Clostridia bacterium
GCGGTAATTTTATTCCGTTTGATTCTTTTAATAATATAAAACACTTGTATAAATTCGCCAAGGAGAACAATGTTAAATGGCTTTATAACGAGGCATGTTTGGATCATGAGGCGGGAACTGCTTTTACGTTCTTAAAAGGATACCTTCAATCCAAACTCGGTTGGAAAACGGACCTTGACGTCGAGTGTCTTGAAAAAAAATTTTTTGCCGCGATGTACGGCTCGCAAAAAGACCGGATGTATTCTGTATATAAAGATATGAAAGCGTATTGCAAACGACAAACCGAAGAAGAGGGTTTTCCGCGCTTTCACGGATCGAGAGAATTGTTCTATCCGGGCAGATGGGATAAAGACGTTATGCAGTCAATGTACGACCGTATGGTTAAAGCAGAAAACGCGCTTGTCGCAAACGGGGAATATAAAGAAGCAAGGCACGTCCAGAACGAGCAGATATATCCGCTCGGCGTTTTGGTTCGCTGTTTCCGTGATGATTACACCAGGAAAGAGCATATTGAAATGCTTGAAAAATTACGCAGATATTTGTTTGAATTCGGTTTTGTCACGCTCGGTTGCGGCGAGATAGGTTGGGTGCCCAGGTTTTTTGAAATGCTTGGAATCGATAAAAATAAAATATGGAAAAAATAAAGACACTCGGATTGAGTAAGGGGGCAACGATCAATGGCTGACGTTAATAAGAAAATTAAACGATCTGACGTAGTGATATGCGGCGGCGGGTTGGCCGGTTCTGCGGCGGCAATAGCGGCTGCAAGGCTTAACAAAAAGGTCGTTTTGGTAGAAAGCAGCGGAGTATTGGGTGGTATCGCAACTTTGGGTTTAGTAACTCCGCTCGATTCAAGAGAAAGTAAATCAAGAATATCTTTTGGCGGGATACTTGAAGAAATATGCGACAAAACGATTTTTTATTCAAGAAAATATTGTAAAGATAATCTGGATAAAGAAGGAAAGACTATTGACATTGCCGCTCCGCATATTTTGAAATATGTTTTGCTGAAAACATGCGTGGAAGCGGGAGTGGAAATTATGTTTCACTCCGAATTGGTAAGTGCAAAAACCAACGAAAACGTTATAAAATCCGTAATGGTACAAACTAAAAGCGGACAAGTCGAGATATTTGCATCGGAGTTTATAGACGGCAGCGGCGACGGAATACTTATTTATGAAAGCGGCGCGCCATATATCTTGGGTAGTGAAGCAAATATCGTTTCTCAATTGTCTGACGCGGGATACGACGGAAAGGATGATTTAGATACAAGTTATAAAGGGAAGATGCAGCCTGTTTCTATTTTTTTCAGCATGGGCGGCGTAGAGCCGGATATTGCAAAGAAATATAACGGGCGGTCGCTTGAATTCGGTGAACTTGGAATAACGAGAGAAATCTTTGAGAAATGGGAGTTTGCCGGTACTTGCGGATTTGAAATAACCGATAACACAATACCGACCCCGCAAAACAGAATTCTGATGACCGAAACACCGCGAGTCGGAGTTATGGCAATAAATATGTCGAGAGTCCTTGATATAGACGGGTCAGATGCGGACAGTCTTAACAAGGGAGAAATAGAAGCACAATTACAGGTGATTGCGTTAGTAGATTTTTTGAAAAGTTTTGTGCCGGGCTTTGAGAATGCGTATTTGATCGAATCGGGCTCTACGTTGGGGATAAGAGAGAGTAGAAGACTGATCGGTAAATATGTTCTGAAAGGTCTGGACGTATATTATACGAGAAAATTCGAAAATGCGATAGGCAGAGGATTTTATCTTATCGATATACATGATCCGCGCGGTAAAACAGGTGCGATAGGCGGGGATATTAAAGGCGATTATTACGAAATACCGTACGGAACGTTGATAAACGGTAAAGTCAAAAATCTTTTGGTATGCGGCAGGTGTATATCCGCAGACCATATGGCGCATTCGGCAACGAGAATACAGGGTACGTGTGTAATAACCGGTCAGGCAGCGGGAACAGCGGCTGCGCTTGCAATAGAAAAAGGCACAACGGCGTTTGACCTTGATGAATCGTCGGTGCATGCAAAATTGCAGGAAAACGGAGTATTTCTTGTGTAGTTTAATATAAAAACAATTATAAGAAATAATTTTTTATCGCGGTTTTATCCGATAAATATAAAATTATACGAGATTAAATTCTATATAAATATAAAGGAAATAATATGATAAAAGTTGCATTACTCGGAGATTCTATAAGACAGATAGGATACGGGACAAAAATCCATGAATTTTTAGGCGAAGAATATGAAGTATATCAGCCCGAAGAAAATTGTCGCTTTGTTAAATATACTTTACGAATGCTTTTCGATTATAAAGAAAACTTAAAAGATCGTGATATAATTCATTGGAACAACGGATTATGGGACGTTTGTCGATTATACGAAGACGGAGATACTTTTTCGAGTGAAAAAGAATACGTAGACAATATGTTACGCGTGGCAAAAATATTAAAAAGCATTACGCCAAACGTTATATTTGCCACAACCACTCCCGTTCGGAATGAGAACAAACACAATAATAATGCGGATATAGACAGGTTTAACGGACTTATCGTTCCCAAA
>JAGADB010000050.1 GCA_017613815.1 Clostridia bacterium
ATAGAGCTTCTCGACACGCCGGGAATTTTGTGGCCGAAATTCGACGACGAGGCGGTGGGACTTAATCTTGCTTTCACCGGCGCGATAAAGGACGAAATACTCGATATTGAGGAAATTTCGGTTATTCTTTGCAGAACTCTTGCGGAAAAATATCCGGAATTGCTTAAAAACAGATATAAACTGACGGATGAAGACATCGACGGCAGAATGCCGTTTGAAATATTCGAACGGATAGGCAGAAACAGAGGTTTTCTGATTTCGGGCGGCGAGATTGATACGCTCAGGACGGCGCGCATGCTGCTCGACGAATTCAGGAGCGGAAAAATAGGAAGAATCACGCTCGAAACGCCGTAAATAAAGCGGAAACGGGGAGAAAAAATGCAGACCGACAAAAAGAGCATAACCATACTCGGTTCAACCGGCTCCATAGGCACGCAGACGATAGAGACCGCATGCCACCTGGGGCTTAAAATCGACGCGCTTGCCGCAAACTCGAACTCTGCGCTTTTAGAAGAACAGCTGCGGCGCACGGGCGCGAAAATCTGCGCGCTTGCGGACGAAAAGGCGGCAAAGGACTTAAAGGAAAGAATACCCGACCTCGACGTCAAAATCCTTGCCGGAAAAGACGCCGCATCGGAAATCGCGGCAAAATCCCCTTCCGACACGCTCGTCAACGCAATAATCGGCTTTTCGGGACTTGCGCCGACGGTGGAAGCGATAAAGAGCGGAAAAAACATCGCTATTGCGAACAAGGAAACCCTCGTTGCCGCGGGTGAGCTCGTCATGCCGCTTGCGCGCGAAAAAAACGTGAGCGTTCTTCCGATAGACAGCGAGCACTGCGCTATACACGAATGCCTTCGCGGCGCGCAAAAAAGCGAGATAAAAAAACTCATTATAACCGGCTCGGGCGGTCCGTTTTTCGGGTACAAAAAAGAGGACCTTCAAAACGTAACGCCGGAAATGGCGTTAAAGCACCCGAATTGGAATATGGGAAAGGGCATTACCGTTTACAGTTCGACGCTCGTAAACAAGGGGCTTGAACTTATAGAAGCCATGCGGCTTTTTGACGTTCCCGAGGATAAAATAGAAGTAATCATCAACCGACAGAGCATAGTGCATTCCCTCGTGGAATTTGCCGACGGCTCGGTGATGGCGCAGCTTGCAACCCCCGACATGAGACTCTGCATACAGTACGCGCTGACATATCCTTTGCGCGTGAAGGGTTTGACGAAACCGCTTGATTTAGCGTCAGTCGGAACTCTTAATTTTTATAACGTAGACAACGACGCGTTTCCGTCGGTTGATATGGCAAGGCGCGCCGTGAGAACGGGAGGAATAAACCCCTGCGTTTACAACGCCTCAAACGAGACGTGCGTCGATTTGTTCTTACA
The DNA here is from genome assembly GCA_017613815.1 of Clostridia bacterium. Lineage (GTDB taxonomy): Bacteria > Bacillota > Clostridia > Oscillospirales > CAG-382 > UMGS882. The sequence continues at coordinate 1,392 of JAGADB010000050.1, forward strand.
AAGAAAGATTAAATACACCGACATTTTCACACTAATTGACAGCGCATGTAAGAAATTCGGCAAAGGCGAAGGAGAACTCACTCTCGAGAAAGTGATAAAAGCCGACGCCGAAGCGAGAAAATACGTAAAAGAACTTGTGGGATAAAAAAATATGAGAAATAAACCGACGTCGGTCATACTGCTGTTTCTGACTGCGATAATCTGGGGCTTTGCTTTTACGGCGCAGGTGGTCGGCGGGCGCATAGGAACCTTTTATTTTAACGGAATAAGATATCTGCTCGGCGGATGCGCGCTGATTCCCGTCATACTCTTGTTTGAAAAGAACGTAAAAAACGCGAAAATCACGGTTTTTTCGGGAATTGCGGCGGGAGTTATAATGTTTATCGCGTCAAACCTCCAGCAGTGGGGGCTCAACATTACGGAAAGCCCCGGAAAAGGCGGCTTTCTGACGGCGCTTTACACGGTTTTCGTGCCGGTAATCGCGAGGATTTTCACCAAAAAGAAGACGTCGAAAAACTCGTATCTCGGCGCGCTCATAGCGCTTGCGGGACTGTTTATGATACTTTCGGGAAATATGAGTTCGACCGAAACGCCGTTTTTCAGAACGAATTTTGATTTTTCGCTTTTCGGACGCGCGTTCGGCTTTAACTTCTCGGTGGGATACGGAGATATAATCCTCATTTTGTGCGGACTTGCGTTTGCGTTCCACATAGTTTTCATAGATTATTACAACCCGAAAATCAGCCCCGTGAGATTTGCCTGCACGCAGTTTATTACCTGCGGAACAATAAGCATGACGGCGGCGTTTTTCACCGAAAGCATCACGCTTCCGGATATTACGGGAAGCGCGCTTATACCCATACTTTACAGCGGACTTATGTCGACGGCGGTTGCATACACTTTGCAGATAATCGGTCAGAGAGGCGTTCACCCGACGGTGAGTGCGATAATTCTTTCGACGGAGAGTATGTTTGCGGCGCTCGGAGGCGCGCTTTTGCTTCACGAACGGCTTTCCGCCATAGCATACGCGGGCTGTGCGCTTATGATGGTAGGAATATTTATTGCAAATATTCCGTCGGGGGCGTATAATAAAAAAAGATAATAATACAAAAAAATTAAAGGAAGATAATATGTTTATAACGAAAGATATAGTTTACGTCGGCGTAAACGATCATAAAATCGACCTTTTTGAAGGTCAGTACGACGTGCCGAACGGCATGGCTTACAATTCATATGTAATAATCGACGAAAAAATCGCGGTAATGGACACTGTCGACAGAAATTTCACCCACGAGTGGTTTGACAACCTTGCAAACGCGCTCGGAAGCAGAACGCCGGACTTTCTCGTCGTTCAGCACATGGAGCCTGACCACTCGGCGAACGTGGCAAACTTTATGAAGACGTACCCGAACGCTTTAATAGTTTCTTCCGACAAGGCGTTCGCGATGATGAAAAACTTCTTCGGAAACGATTTTTCCGACAGAAGAATTATTGTAAAAGAGGGCGACACGCTTTCTCTCGGAAAGCACGTTCTTAACTTCATTTCCGCGCCCATGGTGCACTGGCCGGAGGTTACGGTAACCTACGACGGCACCGACAAAGTGCTCTTTTCCGCGGACGGCTTCGGCAAGTTCGGCGCGCTCGACGTAAACGAGGAATGGGCGTGCGAGGCGAGAAGATATTATTTCGGCATAGTCGGAAAATACGGCGCGCAGGTGCAGAATCTCCTCAAAAAAGCGTCGGCTCTCGATATTGAAATCATCTGCCCGCTTCACGGACCGGTGCTTAATGAAAATATTTCATACTATATAGACCTCTACGACACCTGGTCGAGCTACGCGAGCGAAAGCGAGGGCATAGTAATCGCCTACACCTCCGTTTACGGAAACACTAAAAAGGCGGTGGAAATGCTTGCCGAAAAGTTGAAGTCAAAGGGCTGCCCCAAGGTGTCGGTGTGCGACCTTGCAAGGTGCGATATGGCGGAAGCGGTGGAGGACGCGTTCAGATATAATAAAACCGTGTTCGCCACAACAACCTACAACGCCGAAATCTTCCCGTTTATGAGGGAATTTTTAACCCACCTCACCGAAAGAGGCTTTAAGAACAAGACTGTCGCGTTTATCGAAAACGGCTCGTGGGCGCCTCAGGCGATAAAGGTTATGAAGAGCATGCTCGAGCCGTGCAAAAACCTCACCTACTGCGAAAACAGCGTGAGAATAACGTCGGCGCTCAACGAGGAAAGCATAAGTCAGATAGAGGCGCTCTCCGAAGAGCTCTGCAAGGACTATATCGCCATCGACGGCGAAAGAGCGGACAAAAACAATATGAAGGCGCTCTTCAACATCGGCTACGGACTGTACGTCGTAACGTCGAACGACGGCAAAAAGGACAACGGACTTATCGTCAACGCCGTAACGCAGGTTACCAACACGCCGAACAGGGTTGCGGTATGCATAAATAAAGAGAATTATTCGCATCATATAATCAAAAACACGGGAATAATGAACGTAAACTGCTTATCTACCGCGGCGCCGTTTTCGGTATTTGAAAACTTCGGTTTCCAGAGCGGAAGAAACGCGGACAAATTTGCGTCTGGCGAGTACCCGAAATCGGATAACGGACTTCTGTTCCTGCCGAAATACATAAACGCTTTTATGTCTCTCAAAGTCGAACAGTACGTCGACCTCGACACGCACGGCATGTTTATATGCTCGGTAACCGAGGCAAGGGTGATTTCCGACGCTCCGACCATGACCTATACCTATTATCAGGAAAACGTAAAGCCGAAACCTAAGACCGAAGGCAAAAAGGGCTGGGTATGCAAGGTGTGCGGATATATCTACGAGGGCGACGAGCTTCCCGAAGACTTCGTCTGCCCGCTTTGCAAGCACGGCGCATCCGATTTTGAACCGATAAATTAAAATTTAAAGGAGGATAAAAAATGGAAATGAAATTTTATCGCTGCGAGATCTGCGGACAGATTATCGCAATCGTAAAAAAGACGGGCTCGCCGCTCGTGTGCTGCGGACAGCCGATGAAGGAAATTATTCCCGGAACGACAGACGCCGCCGCCGAAAAGCACGTCCCCGTTTATGAAGTAAAAGACGGAAAAGTAATCGTAAAAATAGGCGAAATCGCGCATCCCATGACCGACGAGCACTATATCGAATGGGTATCCGTTCAGACGACGGGCGGAAATCAGAGAAAGGCGCTCAAACCCGGAGACGCACCTGAAGTTTGCTTCTCGATATGCGACGGAGACGAGGTAGAGGCGGTTTACGCTTACTGCAACTTACATAGTCTTTGGAAAAAGTAAATTTTGACGGAGAACTGAAATGATAAAGCTTAATCCCGACGAAGAGATAGTAAAAACCGTGAGAGAGGGACTCAAAAGGACGGGCGGCTACTGCCCCTGCCGCAGAGAGCGCACGGAAGACTATAAATGCATGTGCAAGGAATTCAGAACGCAGATAGAAGACCCCGATTTCGAGGGCTTCTGCCACTGCATGCTCTATTATAAGACGAAAGAATAAAATAAATATACGTCAAGGAGGAAAAACAGATGAAATACGTGTGTAAGACGTGCGGCTACGTTTACGACGAAGCCGAAGAAGGCGTAAAGTTCGAAGAACTTCCGGATACGTGGGTATGCCCGCTGTGCGGAGAACCCAAAAGCGAATTTGAAGCTCAGGAATAAAAAAGGAGATAAAAAAATATGAAAAAATTCAAGTGCCTCGTTTGCGGACAGGTTTTTGAAGTGCCGGACGGCGAAGAGCCGGTATGTCCGCTTTGCAAATCAAAAGGTGAAAAACTCGAAGAAATAAAGGAGAATAAAACTATGAACAAGTACGCCGGAACAAAGACCGAAAAGAATCTCGAAGCCGCTTTCGCGGGCGAAAGCCAGGCAAGAAATAAATATACCTATTTCGCGTCGGTTGCGAAAAAAGAGGGTTACGAACA
>JAGADB010000051.1 GCA_017613815.1 Clostridia bacterium
CCGACGAAAGCTCCGGTGATGCGAAATAAACGTCCTTTAAGGCTTCAAGTTCTCTTCTTATCACGGTGTTTCCCATGACGCCGCCGACGAACAAAACGGGTTTTTCTCCGTATGAAGCCCGCAGATTGTTTAACGATTTGAAAATTGCGCGCGCCAAACTCCTGAAAAGGAAATCGGCGCAGTCGGGCGCGCTTTTGCCGTTTGAAAGATAGTATTCGAATTTGTTCTGCAAGCCCGATAAAGAAAAATAACCGCCTTTTACGGAAGAAATTACGGGGATTTTTTCGCGTGAGTCGAGTGATATTTCATCAAGCGCTTTCCCGCAGGGGAAGGAAAGCCCCAAAAGAAGCCCCGCGCGGTCGATAATCTGACCGGCGCTCGCGTCGGTCGTGCCGCCTATTATTTCCGTCTCGAAAACGCCGTCTTTGTTTTTGACGTACAGCGCTTCCGTCGTTCCGCCGGAAACGTGAAAAGATATGAAATCGTCTTCAAGAAGCGCGTTTTTTCCGCAGGAATGAATTCCCGCCATTATGTGTCCGCACTGGTGCGAAAACCTGTAAAAAGGTATGTTGTGGGAAGTTGAAACGGCGCTCGCAAAAGAAACTCCCGACAGAAAGCAGGGCATATACGAGCCCATGACGTTTCTCGGATAAGCGCTTGCAGACGCGGCGCAGAGGGAATACTCCGAAAAATCGACGGACGAAAACAGTTCCTTTGCAAGCTCGGGAAGCGCTTTTGTGTGTAAAAACAAAACTTCGCTCTGGCGAAGCCCCGCTTCTCCCTCGTTTACGGGAAGAAGTTTTCGCACGCTTTTTATTATTTTTCCGCCGCCGGACAACGCAAGCGACGTCGTATAATTGCTGGTGTCAACGCCTAAAAACAACCGTTTCATAGTAAATATACTGATATAATCCTTTATTTATTCCGACGCGCCCTTTTGCTCTTTTATAAGGCGGTACGCCGCTCCGAGCACGCCGTTTACGAAGGTGTAGCTGTCTTCGGAATCATACTTCTTTACAAGCTCCACCGCTTCGTTTATGGATATTTCGGGAGAAATACCGTCTTTTCCGGTATCCATGTAGAGCATCTCGTAAATTGCTATTCTTATCGCGGAAAGGGAAATTCTCGAAATCCTCTTTTTGCTCCATTTCTGCGAACATTTTTCGATAATGCCGTCGATTTCATCGATATTCGCGATAACGCCGAAATAAACTTTGGAAAAATACCCGTCGAGACGGATTTCTTCGCTTATATCTTCTTCTTTTTTGTCGTAAAAGTAATTGAGATACAGTTCAAGCAGGTCCTCCGGCTTTTCCTCCGTGTGAAAACCGTAGTCGAACAACATACATAAAACCGCTTCTCTTGCCTGTCTTCGTTTCATAAAAAATCTCCGGATAATATAATCAATTATTAAAATAATTATACTTCTTTTACCTTTTATTGTCAACAGTAATCGTTTTTAAAAAGAAACGGGCGGAGGCGGGAGTTTTCGCGTTTTCGGCGGGCGCACGCGAAAAAAGGCGGGAAATAACGGGGGTACATTTGATATTGACAAAACAGAGATAATCGTTATAATATAAGTTAGATGTTTGTGTCTTTTCGCAAATTTTTTTGTATTTTGCAAGGGACGGGATATCGAAAGGGTGATAACTATGGCAAAGAAGACGCCTCGTGTGTTTGCCAATGCGGCGAACATCCGTCAGCTGACGTATATAAACAATCAGAGAAGACCGGATAAAGTATTTCTTCGGTATTTCGGACACGACGGAAATCTTGAAGAACTTACCTACGGCGGCTTTTTTGAAAGATGTGAAAAAATCATTTCGGCAATAAGGGAGAAAAACCTTACGGGAAAGAGAATCGCAATCATCGGCGAGAACTGCCCCGAATGGATTGAATTCTTCTGCGCCGCAATATCCGCGGGATGCGTGGTAATCCCGTTTGACAGAGAACTCCTCGTAAATGAAATAAAGGGCTTTATAGAAATAGGAAAAATCGACGCGATAGTATTTTCGCCGAGATATTCCAAAAAATTTCCGGAACTGAAAAGCGCGGGAGCGCTTGACGAGCTCGAATACATTATTCCCTCGTATACAGGCGAAATCGAGGATTTAAGCGACGAAAGACTTATATCTCTCGACGATTTCATAAAGGACGCGGTCCCCGAAAAAATAACTCCGTCGGAAATTATGCGCGCCCGCCCGAGAGGCGATATGAGCATAATGCTCTTTACGAGCGGAACGACGGGTTCAAGCAAATGCGTAATGCTTTCCGAACGCAACATCATGGCGTGCGCGAAAGCGGCGTGCGAAGCCGTTAATTTCTCGGAAAACGACGTTACGATGTCGGTGCTTCCGATACACCATACTTACGAACTTGCGATTACAATCGCCGAAATGCTTTACGGCATCACTTCCTGCATAAACGACAACTTAAAGCACGTTTTGAAAAACTTAAAGCTCTTCAAGCCAAACTCGATGGTTCTCGTGCCGCTTTTCGTTTCGACGTTCAACAAGAAAATCTGGGATGAAGTAAAGAAAAAGGGCAAGGAAAGGCAGTTTAAACTCGGCATGACGGCGGCAAACACGCTTAAATTCGTCGGCATAGACATGAGAAGAAGACTGTTTTCCGACGTGCTCGATGCGTTCGGCGGAAACCTTGAAAAAATCATATGCGGCGGCGCCGCAATGGACCCCGAACTTATGGGAATGTTCGATACGCTTGGAATCGAGCTTTGCGAGGGCTACGGTATAACGGAATGCTCGCCGCTCGTGTCGGTAAACCCGTATTACAGAAGAAAATACGGCTCGGTAGGCCCCGCGGTATCGTGCTGCGAGGTTAAAATCGACGCCGAAAGCACCGACGAAGAGGGCAGAATAATCGGAGAAATACTCGTCAAAGGCGAAAACGTCATGGTCGGATATTTCGACAACCTCGAAGCCAATATGGAAGTCTTCACCGACGACGGCTGGTTCAGGACGGGAGACGTCGGATATATGGACGCCGACGGATACCTGTATATCACCGGAAGAAAGAAGACGGTTATCGTTCTCAACAACGGAAAGAACGTGTTCCCGGAAGAGATAGAGGAATATCTTTCAAAGATTGAGTGTATTGCCGAAAGCGTTGTCGTCGGCAGGGAAAAGGAAAACGGAGACGTGGAACTCACCGCCGTGGTATATCCGAATTTCGACCTGTACCCCGTCGGAATGGATATAAGCGTCATTGCGGAAGATATAAAGAAAAAAGTAACCGAACTCAACAGAAATCTTCCGTCGTTCAAGCAGATAAGAAACATTGACGTAAGGAAGACCGAGTTTGAGAAAACGACGTCGAAAAAAATAAAGAGATTTCTCGTTAAATAACGTGTCAAAGGAGTAAAGAAGAATGTTTGAAGAAGTAAAGAATTTGCTGGTTGAAGAGATGTCGATAAACGCCGACGATATTACGGAAGAAGCGGAATTCGGTAAGGACCTGGGCTTTAATTCGCTCGAGCTTGCCGACCTTGTCGTAATGTGCGAGGACAGATATGCAATAGACATCGACGAGGAAAAAGCGCATACGATAATCACCGTCGGAGATTTCGTGAAGTATCTCGAAGAACTCCTCGGTGAAAAACAATAAATGAATATAATCAAGGAGCCTGCGGTTTCGCAGGCTCCTTTGTCTTTTAACCAAATCATATAAGAAAATCTTTTGCCGCAAGCACGAACTTGTCGAACGCGTTCTTTTTTGTGTCGGCTATCGAGCAGCCGGCGGCCTTTTTGTGTCCGCCGCCTCCGAAAAGGGCGCATAATTGAGATACGTCGATGTCGGGATTTGCGCGTACCGAGAACTTGTAGCGGCTTTTTCCGCCTTCTTTGTGCTGCTGCCTCATGAGCACGGCTATCTGCACTCCGGACACGGCGCGCAGAAGTTGGGAAACCGCCTCGGTGTCCTCTTCGGAAGCGCCCGCGTTTTCAAGGTCCTTCGTGTCGATAACGGTTATAGCAAGACGGCCGCCGTAAAGCAGTTTCATATTATTGTACGCAAACTGTTCTATTTTTATCTGGGACATCGTCTTAGTGTCGAAAAGAAGGCGGTTGATTTCGGGCGCGTCAACGCCGTATTTGAGTAAAAACGCGGCGGTTTTGTGCGAAAACGGCGTAGTATTCGAATATTTGAAGCAGCCGGTGTCGGAGGAAATCGAGGTGTAGAGGGAGGCGCATATATCGTGGTCGAAAATCTTCGTTTTGTGCGCTTTTTCGTATTCCTTTATGATTTTAAAGAGAATTTCTCCCGCCGACGCGGCTTTTGGATCAACGTATTTTTCCTTTGCCGAAACGGTGTTCGTTCTGTGGTGGTCTATCGCAAACGAAACGGGATTTTTCTTTGAAGCAGAACAGCCGGGAATGAGCTCGTCGGACGCGACGTCAATGCTCAGAACGCAGGTGTATCTGAATTTTGAAAGCGCTTTGTCCTTGGGACCGCCAAAATAGACAACGCCTTCGTTTTTAGCAAAGTTAAGCCGCTTCGGAATGGGCTCCGGCGAGAGAACGGCCGATTTTTTGCCTATCTTCTTTAAAAACAGCGAAAGCGCCGTGGACGAGCCTATTGCGTCGCCGTCGGGGTTAGTGTGGATTAAGATGAGAAAGGACTTATTTTTTTCGATTAACCTGAAAAAACTGTCAAACTGCGGTTTCATACTGTCTCCTATTTTTTATCCTTCATTTTGTCGAAAATCTTTTTAATTTTGTAATTGTATAATATCATAATTCTGCCGATAAGGCGGTCGAAGCAGAAAAAGAAGAAATTTGCGGCGGCGAAAAGGAATATAAACATATAAAACGGCTCGTTTTCCATGCCGAAAACGGCTTTGAACACGCTAAAGAGGAAAACCATCACCGCATTGAAGATGAGCGCCGAAATTATGAACGCAAGCACCTTCGACTTGATTTTTTTAATGAGAAAGCCCCTTAAAACAGGGTAATATCCGAAGAAAAACAAAAAGTACATCGGACACGAGCGAAGCGGCATTAAAACGTTTGACAAAACCGCCGATACCGCAAAAATCATAAGCGCGTTTCTCGCACCTTTTTCGGAAAAGACGACGTGAATTACGACAGAAGCCGCCGCGGCGCACAGTAAATCGAACGCGTCGAAAAATCCGCCGAGTATGAGGACAACCGAAACGAGAGCGGAAATAACCGCGGAAAAAGCGGTGTTTCTTATCGTTTTCTTTACGTTCATTTCAAAATCCTTTCCCGAAAACGCGGCTATCAAATACAAAATTATTATACTATAAAAACGCGTATAATGCAAGATTTTTTTGTTTTGCGGCCTTATCGGTTGACATTTTCCGGTAAAAATAATATAATATTATGAAAGATTAAGTAACGTTTTTTATTGAGGAGAAAAAGATGTTTCTCGAATTCAAAGGCGATAAACTTGATATAAATTATATCGAAAAAGGCGTGGGAAAAACCGTCGTTCTGCTTCAGGGCTGGGGCACAAAAGCAGAATATTACGGCGTTATCACCGACGCTCTTTGCAAATACGCCCATGTTTTGGTTCCGGAATTTCCCGGATTCGGAAAAACCACCGAGCCGTCGCAAGCGTATGATATCAAGGATTACGCCGACTTTACGCTCGCTTTTCTGGAAAAGCTCGGAGAAAAAGACGTAACACTTATCGGACACTCCCACGGCGGAAGAGTCATAATCGAGCTTGCGTCGAGGGAAAACCTCCCTTTGAATATAGAAAAAGCGGTGCTTATCGACAGCGCCGGAATAAAGAGAAAAAAGAGCTTTTCGAAAAAGGTCAGAATTGCCTTTTTCAAGTTCTGCAAGACGTTTCTGCGCATTCCTTTTGTAAAAAAGGCGTTTCCCGACGCACTCGACAAATTGCAGAAAAAGTTCGGCTCCGCAGATTACGCGTCCTCGTCGGCAATTCTGCGGCAGAGCATGGTAAAGGTCATAAACGGGGATATGACGGACAAACTGCACTTGATAAAAGTTCCGACCCTCTTGATTTGGGGAGACGACGACGACGCAACGCCGCTTTCCGACGCAAAGACCATGGAAAAGGAAATAGCCGACTGCGGACTTGTAGTCATAAAGGGCGGCGGACATTTTTCGTTCTTAAAAGACCCCGCTCTCACGTCAAGGGTGTTGGAATCTTTTCTTAATAATAAAACAGAGGTGTAAAAATGATTATAGCACTTTGCTGTTACTTTATAACGCTCGCTTTTGCGCTGTTTTTTGCGCTTTCGTATTACACGCACATGTTCCAGCTCGAAGCGTATTTGAAAAAGCAGTTTTTCAAGTGGCTGAACGGAAATTTCCTTTCGCTTCTGCTCAAATCGGCGTTTTTTGTAATTTCATTCTTCATACTGCTTTTCAACAGAAATATTATTTCCTACGCGGTCTGCTCGGTGCTTAATCTTGCGGAAATATACCTTTTCAAGCCGTTCAAGGCAAAAAAGCCGCTCGTCTACACCGCAAGGGTGAAAAGACTGCTCGCAACGGCATATTTACTGTTTGCCGCCGCATCGGCGCTGCTCTTGATATTTGATATTCTGTTTTTACTGCCCTTAATCTGCGTATTTTGCGGGTATATCCTCATTCTGTGCGACATAATCAACAAGCCCGCCGAAAAAGCGGTGAGAAACAGATACATAAACGAAGCGAAAAACATAATAAAATCGAGAAAAAACAGCCTTACCGTAATAGGAATTACCGGAAGCTACGGAAAGACGAGCACGAAGTATTTTCTCGAAAAAATACTGTCCCAGAAGTATAACGTTCTCATGACGCCCGCAAGCTATAATACCACGATGGGCGTCGTAAAGACGGTGCGTGAGATGTTAAAGCCCTCGCACGAGATTTTCATATGTGAAATGGGCGCGAGAAAAACGGGCGAAATAAAGGAAATATGCGATATCGTGCTCCCGGACCACGGAATAATCACGTCGATAGGGGAACAGCACCTCGAGACCTTCGGAAGCATTGAAAACATAATCAAAACCAAATTCGAACTCGCCGACTCCGTAAGAGAAAACGGAGACGGATATATCTTCTTGAACGGCGACAACGAATATATCGTAAATCGCAGTTACGACGGAAATACCGTGTATTACGGAACGTCGGAAAACGCGTATTACAAAGCGGAAAACGTAAAAACCGACAGATACGGAACGGGTTTTACGGTTAAATGCGAAAATGCGGAATTTGAACTTTCAACGAGACTTCTCGGAAGCCATAACGTTCAAAACATCCTCGCGTGCGTCTCCGTTGCAGACAAACTCGGAGTAGATAAAAAAGATATTGCGTTTGCGGTGTCGAGGCTTGAAGCGGTGCCGCACAGACTGCAGATTATAGATGCCAAAAGCACGGTTATAATCGACGACTCTTTCAATTCAAACCCG
>JAGADB010000052.1 GCA_017613815.1 Clostridia bacterium
AGAATCTTTCTTTGTATGCTGTCACGAAAGCCATTGAGGCAGGTGAGATTACCGCATACGATCGGCAGGTTCTTTCGCAGATTGCCGTATTTGGACCCGGATGCATCACTGTTCGTCGATATGCTTCCGACCAGGGTAAGGTTGCAGATTCTGCCGTCCTGACTGACTTGTCTGAAAAGACCGCAGTAGTTTTCGTCGTTCCAACCAACGGTTATAGAATGGCCTTTTCCGTCGAAAATGCCGTTGTACTGATTGTCAATATAAAGCTTCGTCTTTTCCGAAACGTCTATATCGTTTTTAAGAACCGCGCAAAGATCGCATTGTCCGCCGTTTACTTTATTGACGAAATAGGCGAAATCATCCGCAGTTCTGATTATAATCGTCGGATTTAAACTGTTTTTGAAAAACGGCCTGAAGCCCTTGACCATTGTCCAGACGTTGTCGAAATCGAAGCCCGGAAAAGAGTTCTGTTTTCTAAAAGCAAAGGCTTCCATTTCGGCGCTGTTTGAAGCGCCGTTTCCATTTCCGATGAGACTTAATCCATGAACGCCGTAGCAGTATTCCGCCGTTCCGTAGTTATGTCCCACGATGCTGCCGACCGAGGGATCTCCTCCCGAAGCCGTGACGTTTGCGTTTGAAAAATAGTTAAAGCAGCACCTGATTGCAGTTTTTTCCATATTTCCGCCCGTAATGCCTCCGGCATGGACGCTTTGTCCTTCCGCGCGGACGTTTCCCGTGTTATAGCAGTTTTCTACAGACGATTCCTTGTAGTCAGAAATATAATAGTTGAGCGTGCCCGCGATGCCGCCGGCAAAACCGCTTTTTCCGTTTACGGAGACTTCTCCGGCGTTTTGGCATATTTTGATTATTCCGCCGTCAGAGCAATCTCCCGCAATACCGCCGACGATGGAGGAGCCTTCCCCTTCCGCCGATATATTTCCGTCGTTACGGCAGCTTTCTATCGTTCCGTAGTTATATGCCGCGATGCCGCCGGCCGTTGACGGCCGGCCTTTAACAGAAATGCTTCCCGAAAAGACGCATTTTCTTATTGTTCCGTAGTTTCTTTCGACGACTCCGCCGGCACAGTCTTCTGTTGCTGTTTCTCCGCTTATATTAAGCGTGCTTAAGCAGCCTTCTATCAGTCCGTAATTATAAAAGGCAATTCCGACCGGTTCGGAGCCGCCTATTTCAAGCGTTCCGCAAACGGTAAGGTCCTTTATTACGCCTTTTTCGCCAATGTAATAAAACAGTAATTTGCAATTCGGTCCATTGCCGATTTTTATGGAAAAACCTTTTCCGTCGAAGGTTCCGTTATACGGGTTTGACTCCGAGTCGCCGATTTCAGAATTATGATAATCATTAAAATCAATATCCGCCGTAAGCTCGGCGTTCAGTTCGTTTTCGCCGCCGTTTACGCGGCTTGCAAATGCCGCAAATTCTTCCGCCGTGCCGATTTTGACGGTCTCCGCTTCTTCTCCGGAATCGGAAAGCGCAAGCTGTACGCCGTAATCGCTTTCAATCTCGAACGGCGGCTCTGTTTTTTCAATTCTTTCGGGTTCGCTCTTTAAAACCTGCGAAAAAGCCTCCACAGGCATAAGCGTAAAGCACATAAACAGTGCAAGTAAACCCGCAGTTATCCTTCTTTTAAGCATCTTTTTTCCCTCCCTGAAAATCAGTCTGTGTATTCTTCAACGTATGATGCGTCTCCGAGCCCGTAAAACTCGACGGATTTCACCGTCATCGCTCCGAGCGCCTCGTATTCGTCTTTTTCAAGCGTTTCAAACACCCCGTCGAAGTAAATGATATATGCGAACGGGTCCTTGTTCATATAGAACATATTATCGTCAAGGTAGTAGCCCTCGCAGTACCAGCCCTCGTCCAAAAGCTCGCTGCCCGTCTTTCCGACAAGCTTGTCGAGCTCGCTCTGAGGCGGAATTTTGTCGCTCAGGTTTTCGTAAATTTCAATTTCAAGAGGAAAGACGAGTTCGTCGAACCTGTCGTCGTAGCCTTCTTCTTCGTAATCAAGCTCCATGATTGCGTCGAAGGTCTCTTCCGGCATGGGCGCCTGAACGCGGTAATATTTTCCGTCCACGCCGAACACGTAAACGTAATATTCTTCGTAAGCGGTGGACTGCCAATATTCGTAGTCGTTTGCGTTCACCGCGTCTTCTATCGTTTTTAAGGATTTGAGCCTGAATCCCGTGCCTTCCGACGAAAAATCACAGCCCGTAAGCACAAGGATTGCCAAAATAATGATAATTCCGCAAATCAAAGCCCTTTTCATGTCTTTTCCCTCCGTATTACCGTTTTTTGAAATCTATATTATCTGCTGCGCAAAGCGCACCGTTTCCATGGCGTCCTTTGCGTATTTGTCCGCGCCTATTTTGTCGGCGTAGTCCTTGGTCAGCACCGCGCCGCCTACGACTATCTTGCACCACGGCGCCTCTTTTTTGAGAAGCTTTATCGTCTCCTCCATCGCGGGAACCGTCGTCGTCATAAGGGCGCTCAAGCCCACGAGCGGCGCGCGGTATTCCACCGCCGTTTTCGCAATCTCCTCCGGCGGCACGTCTTTGCCGAGGTCGATTACGTTATAGCCGTAATTCTGCAAGAGAAGTTTTACTATGTTCTTTCCTATGTCGTGAATGTCGCCCTTTACCGTTGCGAGAATGAAATTTCCCTTGTTTTCTCCGTTTTCCTTTCCCGCCTGCGCCGATTTTATGACTTCAAACGCGCTTTTTGCGGTTTCGGCGCTGATGAGAAGCTGGGGCAGGTAGACCGTCTTGTTTTCAAAGCCCTCGCCGACCGTGTTCAGCGCCGGGATAATCTGTTCGTTTATAATATCGAGCGCGCTCTTTTTTTCGAGCAGTTTTTTTGTGCATGCCGCCGCTTTTTCCTTTAATCCTTTAATTATCGCGGTTTTCAGCTCGTTTTCGCCGCTTTCTTTTCCGTTTTCCTCCGTTTTTCCGCCGTTTTCGGAAATTATGGATTCCGAAAAACTCTGCGCCGCTGAAATATACCTTTCGCAGTTGACGTCAAAGCCTTTGAGCGCCATGTAGGCAAGGTAGGTCTTCATAATGTCCGCGGAGTAGGGGTTTACTATCGCGGCGGAAAGCCCATTTTCAAGTGCGAGCGCGAAAAACAGACCGTTTACCGTGCCTCTCGACGGCAGTCCGAACGACACGTTGGATACCCCAAGGGACGTGTGCGCGCCCAGCTCTTCCTTTACTCTTTTTACGGCTTCGAGCGTCGTTCCCGCCGCTTTTCCGTCGGCGCTTACGGTAAGCGCCAGCGTATCGAAAATTATATCTTTTTTGTCAATTCCGTATTTTTCGGCGGTTTTAAGTATTTTTTTCGCAACTTCCACTCTGCCGCGCGCCGTTTCGGGAATTCCGTTTTCGTCAAGCGTCAGCGCAACAACCACGCCGCCGTATTTTTTGACGAGCGGGAACACCGCTTCCATGCTCTCTTTTTTGCCGTTCACGGAGTTTATCATGGCTTTTCCGTTATATATTCTCAGCGCCGACTCCATCGCCTTTACGTCGGCGGTGTCTATCTGAAGCGGCAGGTCCACAACCGCCTGAAGCTCCTTTACCGCCTCGGTAAGCATCTTTTTTTCGTCGATTTCGGGAAGTCCGACGTTTACGTCGAGCACGTGCGCTCCCTTTTCCTGCTGGCCTATGCCCTCAGACAGAATATATCCCACGTCGTTTTCCAGAAGCGCCTGCTTGAACCGCTTTTTGCCCGTCGGATTGATGCGCTCGCCGATTAAAACCGGCTCTTTTCCGAACTCCACGGCGCAGGCGTACGACGAAACGACGGTTATATTCTTCTTTTCAACGGGAACGGGCTTTGTTTTTCCGATTTTTTCCCTTAACGCCTTTATATATTCCGGCGTGGTGCCGCAGCAGCCGCCGACTATGCGCACACCCATATTTAAGAGCTTTTCCATTTCTTCCGAAAACTCTTTTTCGTCCACGTCGAATACCGTTTTGCCGTCAACCGACTTGGGAAGTCCCGCGTTTGGCTTTATTATTACGGGAACGGAGGCGTTTTCGAGCAGTTTTTCCGCAACGGGAAGAAGCTGTTTCGGGCCGAGAGAGCAGTTCGCTCCGACCGCAAACGCACCCATGCCTTCGGCAAGAGCAACCATCGCCTCGGGAGGCGCGCCCGTCATTAGCTTTCCGTTTTCGCCGTAGGCGTTTGAAACTATAACGGGAAGACTGCTGTTCTCCTTTGCGGCGAGCAGCGCCGCTTTGGTCTCGTAGCAGTCGTTCATGGTTTCTATAAGTATTAAGTCGGCGCCGTATTTTACGCCGAGTTTTACAGTCTGCGCAAAGACAGCTACCGCGTCCTCGAAACCGAGGTCGCCGAGCGGCTTTAAAAGCTTGCCGGACGGTCCTACGTCAAGGGCGACGAACTTTTCCTGCGGCGCTTTGCTTAATTTTGCGGCGTTTTTTGCGTTGTTTACCGCGGATTTTATGATTTCTTCGAGCTCGGACTCCGAAAATTTAAGGGAATTCGCGCCGAAAGTGTTGGTGCATACGACGTTGCTTCCCGCGTCGAAATATGCTTTGTGAACGTCCGTTATGACGTCGGGGTGCGTAATATTCCAAAATTCCGGGTGCTCGCCGGGCATGAGACCTTTCTCCTGCAAAAGCGTGCCGGTGCCGCCGTCAAAACATATTACGTTTTCTTTTGAAAATTCAATAAAATCCATGATTTTCTCCCGTTTTTGCGGTTTTTATCCTATAATTCCCATTATCGCCGTAACCGACTTCGACGGCGACATGAGCATGCTGTCGTTGAGGGTGAGCCCTATGTGTTTTTCGCAGTTAAGTACCGAAAATATGTCCTTCTGGCTTGACAGGTCCAGATCCCCGTAGCCGGGACTGAATCTCGGCTTCGTCTCGCAGTTCATTTCCTTTTTTATGTCCCCGCAGAACGCGTCGCAAAGCGCTTCGATGCGCTCGGCGCCGAGCGCTTGGAGCATTACCGCCTTCGACGGAGCAAGAGAACCGTATTTTGCGATAAGGCGGTCTATTCCCACTCCCGCCGTCGCTGCGAAAACGACGGCTCTTTTGCAGTCCTTCAGATTTTCCGCAAGGTCCTTCGATTTCACCGAAAAAGCGCCGAAATCGCATAATTCAGCGCGTATTTTTACGTCGAAAACCGAGTAGCAGACCTTTAATGACAGTCCTTCCTCCGCTTCGGCTATACATTCGTCGAGAAGCTTTCCGAAAACGGCTTCCTCATCTCTGCAGCCGGCGTAGCGCAGAACTTCCTTTCTGTCTACGGGCGGATTTTCGTAAAATTTCGTGAAAACCATACTATTTTCCGAGAATGTCGGACAGGTTCGCCTGAATTTTCGCGGCGACGTCCGGCTTGTTCATAGAGTAAACGTGCACGTTCGTTATTCCGTTTGCGTAAAGGTCAATTATCTGGTCGGTCGCGTAGGCGATTCCCGCCTGCTTCATAGCCGTAGGGTCTGTTCCGAACTTGTCCACAAGGGATTTGAACCTCTGCGGCATAAACGAGCCCGAGAGTTTTATCGCCCTGTCAACCTGGTTTGCGTTGGTTATCGGCATGATGCCGGGAATGACAGGCACGGTGATGCCCGCTTCCCTTATTTTATAAAGGAAGTTGTATAAAAGGTTGTTGTCGAAGAACATCTGCGTCGTGAGAAAATCGCAGCCCGCCTCGACCTTTTCGCGAAGGCGCTTTATGTCCTCCTTCTGATTTTCGCTTTCGGGATGTATTTCCGGATAGCACGCGCCGCCGACGCATAAATTTTTGTCGGCGGACTTGAGTTCACAAACCAGCTCCACAGCGTATCTGTAATCCCATTTGCTGCGGTCGGCGTTCATAAGTTGTTCGGGTATGTCGCCTCTGAGCGCCATGACGTTCTCTATGCCGGCGCCAAGGATTTCCCGTATCTTTTCGGCGACGGTCTCTTTCGTCGAGGCGACGCAGGTCAGGTGCGCCAAAGTCGGCACGCCGAAGCGGTCTTTTATGTTTTTTGCGACGTCGAGGGTGTATTTGCTCGTGCCGCCGCCCGCGCCGTAGGTAACGCTTATAAACGAGGGCTTTAATTCGGCTATCTTTTCCGTCGCCTCTTTCACGCTCTCGAAAGCCGTTTCCGTCTTTGGCGGAAACACCTCGAACGAAAGAGTTAGCTTGTTTTGTGTGATAATGTCGATGATTTTCATGGTTTTTTCCTTTTTTCAGTTATTAGTTAATAACTATTAACTAACAGTTGATTTTCGCTTCGCGAAAATCATTCCCACTCTATTGTAGCAGAAGGTTTCGGCGTAAGGTCAAACAGCACTCTGTTCACGTTTTCCACTTCCGACGTGATTCTCTGCGTTATGTGCTCGAGGAGCTCGAACGGCACGTTCTCGACCGTTGCGGTCATGGCGTCCTTGGTGTTTACGGCGCGGATAATCACGGGATACGCAAACGTGCGTTTTCCGTCCTTTATGCCCGTCGATTTGAAGTCGGGAATTATCGTGAAATACTGCCATACCTTGCCGGCAAGTCCGTTTTTTGCAAATTCCTCGCGAAGTATCGCGTCGCTTTCCCTGAGCGAATTCAGTCTGTCGCGGGTTATCGCGCCGAGGCATCTCACGCCGAGTCCCGGGCCGGGGAACGGCTGGCGGTAAACCATATTGTCGGGAAGTCCGAGCGTCTTTCCGACTACCCTTACTTCGTCCTTGAACAGGAACTTTACCGGCTCAACGAGTTCGAATTTCAGGTCTTCGGGAAGTCCGCCCACGTTGTGGTGCGCCTTTACGCCGACGTCGCTTTCGAGTATGTCGGGGTAAATTGTTCCCTGCGCGAGAAATTCTATGTTTTCAAGCTTTCTCGCCTCTTCCTCGAACACGCGGATAAATTCCGCACCTATGGTCTTTCTCTTTGTTTCGGGGTCTGAAATGCCCGCAAGTTTATCTAAAAATCTATCTGTTGCGTCAACGTAAATGAGGTTTGCCTTCATCTGATTGCGGAAAACCTCTATAACCTGCTCCGGCTCGCCCTTGCGCAAAAGTCCGTGGTTTACGTGAACGCAGACGAGATTCTGTCCTATCGCCTTAATGAGAAGCGCCGCAACAACCGAGCTGTCAACGCCGCCCGACAGTGCAAGAAGCACCTTTTTGTCCCCGATCTGCGCCCGCAGAGCCTCTATCTGTTCGTCGATAAATTTCTGCGCCGCGCTTTCGGTCGTAATTCTTTCCATAGTTTCAGGTCTTTTGTTTTCGCTCATGATAATCTCTCCTTATAAAATATATATTATATTTAAATTATAGAATAATAATTGCCCGAAATCAATATAAATTTTTTATATTTTTTCGCGTTTTTTCCCGTTTTCCGGACAGGGAACCGCAAGCTTGAAAATCAGCTCCTCGAGAAGCTCGTAGCCGTCCGTCCTTGAACTTTTAAGCATCATATCGTATTTAAGGCAGGTTTCCGACGCGTAAAGCGCGTAGCTTTTACCTTTTTGCATCTCTTTGTCCCTCGAATTCACAAGAGAAACGTAATTTCTCACGACAAAGTCGCGAAGCCCCGTCTTTTTCTGTATTTCGGGCAGGGTTTCGCCCTTTTTGTAAAGCTTGTCCACGGCGCATAGGTCGTAAACCGCCTTTGAAACCGTAGCAAGCAAAATAATTTCGTCTTCCTTTGCGTTCTTAAAGAAGGTGAACGCCGCCATCGCCTCTTTGTACTTTCCTTTGAGGGCGTTTGAGGATATATCGAAAATCTGCGCGCTTACGCTCTTTTTGCACACCTTTTCGATATCTTTTTCGTTAAGTTCGTCTCTCTTTTCCGCCACAAGATAAAGCGCGCAGTTATCTATCTCGTTTTTAAGAGTCAGCATATCGTTTCCGACGTAGTTGAGAAAATATGCGAGCACGGCTCTTTCGACGTTTACGCCGGCTTTCGTGAAGTGCCTCAGCGCCCACGAAGTAAGCAGCGGGCTTCCGACCGGCTCGTGCCTGAAATTCACGGTGAGCGACGCGTCGCAAATGCTTTTGTATATGCCCTTTGAGATTTTTTCCTCCTCGTCGTTATATAGGAAGAACACGACGGCAACGCCTTCGGGAAGCTCGGAAAGCTTTGCCAGAAACTGCTTTTCCTCGCCCTTTGAAAGAACGTCGAGCTTCGGGAACACGAGTTTTACGAGCCGCATATTTTCTTCTCCGGACGTGTCAGTCTCCTCGTCAAACATGCTCATGCTCATGGCGACGGGGGTTGTGTCGCAGGCGGCAA
>JAGADB010000053.1 GCA_017613815.1 Clostridia bacterium
GCGATAAACTGATAGGGAAACAGAAATGCGCCGACCAAAAGATAAAGGAAATTGTCGAAAAATATAATCTAAAAATTTTCGACGTAAATCAGGGATATGCAAAATGCAATATCTGCATAGTCGACGGTAATTCGATAATAACAGAGGATAAAGGTATATATAAAGAATGTACGCTCGTGGGAATGGACGTTTTGCTGCTTGAAAATTATGAAGTAAACCTTGAGGGATATAAAAACGGATTTATCGGCGGCGCATCGGGACTTTATAATAAAACTTTATATTTCTGCGGCAATATACAAGCCCACGGTGAATATGAAAAAATATATAATTTTTGTTCTTCAAAGGGAATAAGCGTCGTTTCGCTGTCCGATGAGCCGCTTTGCGACTGCGGCAGCCTCATGTTCCTGTAGGGAAATATATATATCTAATTATATAAAATAAGAATTTTATATAATTCAGGGGATTATAAAAAGGGAGAAATTGCAAAAATGGCAAGCGTTACAGTCAAAAAGGTCGAAAATTACGACGTATACGAAAACGAGCATATAAAGCTTTCCGCTCTTTTCAAGTTCTTTCAGCAAGCTGCTGAAAAAGATCTTGACTCTTTCGGCATTACATATAATCTCATGAGACAAAATAATTTTATATTCGTTCTCACAAATATTACGGTAGATTTTTTTGACAATATAAAATTCAATGATGAAATTGAAATACGCACTTATCCCAGATGCGTCAAAGGAGTTTTTTATATAAGAGATTTCGACGTTTACGTAAATTCAAAAAGATGCGCTTATGCTTCGTCTTACTGGACGCTTATAAACTTTGAAACCCGTCATATTCTCCGGCCTTCCGTTCTCGATTCCCTCGGAGAAATTACCCCGTCCGACATTGATACGTTTCCTATAACTGCTTCACGCTATAAGGATTTCCCTAACGCAAAAAGAACAGACGTTCGAAAAGCGTACTATTCCTCTCTCGACCACAATTTACATATGAATAATACGTTTTATCCCGATATTTTTGCCGATTATTTCTACGGTGAAATCAAGGATTTATGCGGAAAATCACTTACTTTAACGTATCTTTCGGAGATAAAAAACGGTGAAATATTCGAAATTTTAACCGGTTCCGATGATGATAGGTTTTATCTTTCGGCGAAAACCGATGATGAAAACAAGGTTTGTTTTACAGCGCTGCTTGAAAATATAAAATAACGAAAAATACATTATTCAGGAGGTAAAAATTCATGAAAAGAAAGGCTTTATCCGTAATCATTGCACTTTTGCTTGCATTTACTCTTTTTTCCGTCGTTTCTTACGCGCAGAACGTCGATCTTTCGGTAACCGTACGCGATTTCAACGCTGACGGCGTACTGTTTGAGGGCAACATAACAACCGTCGAAGGACTTGTTATGGATATTCTCGGCGAAGACAAAAAGCCCGTATACAATTTACCTGCGTGGCGTGAAAGCTTCGGCGAAGATATTACTCTTGACAACCTGAAAGCCTTCTTTAACGACGTTCCCGGAGTCAATATGACGACGACAAAAACGCTCACTCTTCGTCCTTGTCAGGAAGACGAATATGAAGGATATTGGGAAATCGATTCGAGCATTGACGAAAACGGCGATTATCTTGACGGCTACTTCCCTATCGACAACGAACTTTTCGGAAATTTATATACTCTCGGCGAAGAAACGTATGACGACGGCCACAACTATCATTTTTCGGTTGAAATACATACAAAATTCAAATACGTTAAGAACGGACAGTTCCTTTTTTCCGGCGATGACGACGTATGGGTATTCTTCAACAATATGCTTGTAATCGACCTCGGCGGCGTTCACGGTGAAGAAAGCGCCGAAATATCACTTGACGAAATTGCGCCGGCACTCGGTATAAACGTCGGAGATATTGTCGACTTTGATATGTTCTATATGGAGCGCCATACTTCGGGCTCGAATATGAAAATACTCACAAACTTTGATTTTCTAAATCTGCAGGCGTCTGACTGGGCGCAGGCTGAACTTGCCGAGGCGGACAAACTCGGACTTATCCCCGCAAGTCTTTTAACAGCCGACCTTACTCAGCCGATTACACGCGCAGAATTTGCGGCTGTATCCGTAAGAGCGTATGAAGCCCTTTCGGGAGAAAAAGCGGTTCCCGCCGCAAGCAATCCTTTTACAGACACAAACGATTCCGAAATATTGAAGGCTTACAATCTCGGTATCACGACCGGCACGAGCGCAACGACGTTTGAGCCTGATCTGCTTCTTAACAGAGAGCAGGCTGCTACTATGCTTGCAAGAGTCTTTAAGAAAGTTATGATTGTCGGCTGGGAAATAAGCAGAGACGCGGAATATGCTGATTTATTCATCGGACAGTTCGTAATGCCGGAACCTTTTGCCGATGACGAATACATTTCCGACTGGGCAAAGCCGAGCGTTTACTTTATGGCGGCAAACGGCATAATTAACGGTATCGGCGATAACCTATTTGCTCCCAAAGCTACAACAGACGCAGAGGCCGCAATCGGTTACGCTCAGGCAACCCGCGAGCAGGCTCTCGCCATTGCTACGAGAATGGTAAAGAAATTCAGATAATAAATAATTAATACTTCGAAAGAGCAAGGTCAAACGCCTTGCTCTTTTTATATCGAAAAAAGAATTTAATTGACAGTAATGTAAATAAATGCTATAATATTATATTAATATTAAAATAAATAATATTCAGGAGTAAAAAATGGAATCTTTGAATGAAATCCGCGTGGTAATAGACAAAATCGACAATGATATGGCAAAGCTTTTTAAAGAGCGTATGGATGCCGTTAAAATGGTTGCCGAGTATAAAAAAGAACACGGCATCCCGATTGAAGACAAAGAGCGGGAAAATGCGATGATACTTAAAAATACCGAAAAGCAGCCGTTTGATATTCAGCCGTATTATAAGGAGTTCTTAAAAAGCATGCTTTCGGAATCGAAGTCGTATCAGAGCCTGCTTTGCAGTAATATGACGGTTTCTTATTCCGGCGTTGAGGGCGCGTTTGCATATATTGCCGCAAAACGCATTTTCCCGACGGCGAAAACGATTTCGTGTCCCGATTTTGAGACTGCTTACAATATGGTCGTTACCGGCAAGAGCAACTGCGCCGTACTTCCGATTGAAAACAGTTTTGCGGGCGACGTCGAGCAGGTTATGGACCTTGCGTATTTCGGAGAACTCTCTGTTTCGGGAATTTTCGACCTGCCGCTCAGCCACTGTCTGCTTGCAAATCCGGGAACGAAAATCGAGGATATAAAAGCGGTACAAAGTCATCCGCAGGCGCTTTCGCAATGTATGCCGTATCTCAAAAAGCACGGCTGGAATCTTATACAGGCGTCTAACACGGCGATTGCCGCAAAGGACGTTGCCCAAAGCAGAAGACGCGATTTAGCCGTTGTCGCGTCAAAAGAAACGGCGGAGCTTTACGGACTTCAAGTTCTCGAATCCGAAATAAACGAGCAGAAGACAAATACCACGAGATTTGCGGTATTTACAAGAGAACCGGTTTCGGTTGACCCGTCTGACAACCATTTCGTTCTTATGTTCAAGGTTAAAAACGAACCCGGCTCGCTCGGAAACGCAATATACATAATAAGCAAATACAATTACAACCTGATGAGCCTTAAAAGCCATCCTTCCGGTGAAGACAACTGGGCATACTACTTCTATTCCGAAGGCGAAGGAAATCTCGCAACGGAAAGCGGTAAAAAGATGCTGGAAGAATTAAAAGCCGTCTGCAACAACGTGCGTATCGTCGGAAGCTTCGGCAAAGAATAATAATTAAAGGAGCATATTATGCCTCAACTACTTATGAATCTCGGCGAAAACAGTTACGATATTGTTATAGAAAAAGGCGCTCTGAACAGAATTGCAGAGCTTATTCCGCTTAACAGAAAGGTTCTTGTCGTTACCGACAGAGGCGTTCCCGCCGAATATTCAAAGAAAATCCTTTCAAAATGCGCGTATCCTTTTTTGATAAAGCTTAAACCCGGCGAAGAGAGCAAATCTCCGAAAAAATATCTTTATATCTTAAAAAAGATGATAGAATTCGGATTTGACAGACACGACTGCGTTGTGGCGGTGGGCGGCGGCGTTATAGGCGACCTTGCCGGCTTTGCGGCGGCAACTTATATGAGAGGGATAGATTTTTACAACGTCCCCACTACCCTGCTTTCCCAGGTCGATTCCTCCGTCGGCGGAAAAACCGCAATAGATTTTGAAGGATACAAAAATATCGTCGGCTCTTTTTATCAGCCGAAAAAGGTAATAATCGACCCCGACGTGCTGAAAACCCTTGAAAAAAGGCAGTTCGCGTGCGGTATGGCGGAAATTATAAAGATGTTCGCCACGTATGACAGGGATTCTTTCGACAAATTATATTCAAATAAGAAAATGCCTGTTGAAGAGCTTATTGAACGTGCGCTCAAAGTTAAAATCGACGTCGTTTCAAAGGATGAAAAGGAATCGGGACTCAGAAGAGTGCTTAATTTCGGACACACCGTCGGACATGCTATAGAAAGCGTAAGCGCTTGTACCTCTTCCCCGCTTCTCCACGGCGAATGCGTTGCCGTCGGAATGCTCTGCATGTCGGGAGGAGACGCAAAAAAGCAGATTAAAACCCTTCTTGAAAGGTATAATCTTCCCACGTCGTACAAATGCTCAAAAGAGAGCCTTGTAAGCGTGCTTGCGCATGACAAAAAGTCGAAAAAAGACACCGTTTCGGTAGTTAAAGTAAATAAAATCGGCAGTTTTGAAATAATAGAAGAAACCCATAATAAAATAATATCCGACTGTAAAGGAGTGTTGACGCTGTTATGAAAAATACGTTCGGCAATTCTTTAACCGTAACGCTTTTCGGTGAAAGCCACGGACCCTGCATCGGCGCTATAATAGACGGACTTGCGCCGGGAATAAAAATAGACGAACGGTTTATTGCGGAAAAGCTCTCAAAAAGGCGTCCCAAGGACGAAACCGCTACTTCCCGCAGAGAGCCTGACCTCTTTGAAATCAAAAGCGGCGTATTTAACGGCTTTACAACCGGCACGCCTTTGTGCATTATTATTCCGAATACCGATACTATCAGCAAAAACTATGAGGATCTCTACGGAAAAGCACGCCCGGGACATGCTGATTACACGGCGTTCTGCAAATATCACGGATTTGAAGATCCGCGCGGCGGCGGACATTTCAGCGGAAGAATTACGGCGTCCCTCGTTGCCGCGGGAGCGATAGTTTCTTATGCTCTGCAAAACAAAGGTATTTATATCGGCACGCACGTTAAAAAATGCGCAGGTTTTTGCGATTCCGACTTCTCGGACGACTTGAAAAAGGATATAAACTTACTTTTATCGAAGGACTTCCCCGTTCTTTCGGATGAAAAATACGGAAAAATGAAAGAAGCGGTTTTGAACGCAAAAAACGAAAACGACAGCGTCGGCGGCATAATTGAAACGGCAGTTTACGGCATGCCGAAAGGCGTCGGCGAGCCGTGGTTCGACACTCTCGAGGGAACGCTTTCTCACGCGCTTTTTTCGGTACCCGCAATTAAAGGCGTTGAGTTCGGTCTGGGCTTTGGCTTTGCAGAAAAACGCGCAAGCGAAGCAAACGACGGACTTTTCATCGAAAACGGCGAAGTTTTCACAAAAACTAACAACAACGGCGGTATAAACGGCGGTATAACAAACGGTATGCCGATAATATTCAGGTGCGCCGTAAAGCCGACTCCGTCGATAGCAAAAGTTCAGGACACAGTCGACTATAAAAACAACGAAAACACGTTTATTGAAATTCACGGCAGACACGACCCGTGCATCGCTTTCCGCGCCTGCCCTGTTATCGACGCGGTTTGCGCGCTTGCACTTGCCGATCTGCTCGTATTGCGCTTTGGAACGGACTATTTGGCTTAATTCAGAGGTGTAAATATGAAATACGGCCTTATCGGAGAAAAGCTTTCTCACAGTTATTCTGTCGAAATACACAGCCTTTTCGGAAACGGCGACTATATACTTAAAGAAATACCCGAACAAGAGCTTGACGGTTTCTTTGCAAAAAAGGATTTTCTGGGTATAAACGTAACCATTCCTTATAAGGAAAAGGTTATGAAGTACCTCGATTACGTCGACGGCGCGGCAAAGGAAATCGGCTGCGTCAACACGGTTATCAATAAAGACGGCAGACTTTCGGGATATAATACCGATTTTTACGGATTAAAGGGACTTTTGGGAAAAAACAGTATTTCTTTAAGC
>JAGADB010000054.1 GCA_017613815.1 Clostridia bacterium
TAGAGCTTCTCAAAAAGAGCGGTGAAGAATTCAAATATCCGGTGGATTGGGGATGCGACCTGCAGACAGAGCACGAAAGATATCTTACCGAACAGATATTCAAAAAGCCCGTGTTCGTAATCGACTATCCGAAGGAAATAAAGTCGTTTTACATGCGGCTCAACGACGACGGAAAGACGGTTGCGGCAATGGACCTTCTCGTTCCGGGAGTCGGCGAGATAATCGGCGGAAGCCAGCGTGAAGAGAGAATAGATATCTTACTTTCAAGAATGAAGGAACTGAACCTCAAAGAAGAGGACTACTGGTGGTACGTAAATCTCAGAAAGTACGGCGGAACAAAGCACGCCGGCTACGGACTCGGCTTTGAGAGAATAATTATGTATCTGACGGGCGTTGCGAATATAAGAGACGTAATTCCCTATCCGAGAACCGTCGGAAACGCGGAATATTAATAAAATCGGCGCGTACTGTGCCGAGTGTCTTTGGACACTCGGCAAACGATGAGTTCCGCTTTCGCGGAACGTTATGAGCGCTTACGCGCGTGATGATCGGCTTCGCCGAGTGATGAGTGCCTTCGGCACGTTGGCGGAACTCATCTCATAACTTTGCGGGGATGCCGCAAATCATAACTGCGACCAAAGGGAGCATCATAACTTGCCCGAAAGGGCAATCATCATTGCCGTAAATTGCTTTACAAATTCCCTATTTGCAGCGATATGAAACAAAAACCGACTGAACAAAGATTTTTTCTTTATTCAGCCGGTATTTTTTTTTAATCCGTCCTTTTAAATAATAAGTATTCGCCTTTTGTATTTGAGCCCAAACCGGGAGCGTGAAAACGGTTGACATTTTTACGCTTTTGCGGTAAAATATATATAATATTGAAGGATTAAAAAAACAAGTTTAACTGTAACGGAGAACGGAAAATGTATTACTATCTTTCGGGAACGCTCGCGCTGCTCGAACCCGACAAGGCGGTCATAGACTGCGGCGGCGTGGGGTACATAATGACGATAGCGCAGAAAACTTTCGACAAGCTCGCGTCTGACGCATTCTTACCTGACGGAAACATCTCGGAAATGCCCGTAAAACTCTATACCTACTACAACACCAACGAGTATTCCTCCGAGCTTTACGGATTTTACAGCGAAAAGGAAAGAAACGTCTTCAAACTGCTCATAGGAGTGTCGGGCGTGGGCCCCAAAGCCGCGATAGCGGTGCTCTCGGCGCTTGAAGCAGACGACTTTGTAAAGGCGGTGCTGACGCAGGACGCAAAGGCGATTTCCTTTGCGCAGGGCATCGGCCCCAAAGTGTCGCAGAAAATCATACTCGAACTGAAAGACAAGCTCTCGTCGTATGAAGCGGACTTCGACGGGATTTCATTCGACAGCTCTCCGGCTCCGTCGTCAGACGTGGCAAGAGAGGCGGTAAACGCGCTGACCGTTTTGGGATACACCAAAGCCGAGGCGCTGAGAGCCGTGAAGAACGCAAAGGGCGAAACGCTGGAAGAAGTAATAAGAAACGCGCTTGCGCTTATGATGTAAAAGCGGGGAAAAATCATAATGATTAAGAGCAACAGAAACAGAGAAGAAGAGACCGAATTCGATTTCGAGAACAGAATAGTAACCTCGTCGGAAATTGCCGAAGATTACGAGCAGGAGCTCTCTCTGCGCCCGAAGGACCTTGCCGGCTACGTCGGACAGGAAAAGGTAAAGGAAAAACTCAAAATTTCCATGGAAGCGGCGAAAATGAGGGGCGAAGCTCTCGACCACATACTTCTGCACGGACCGCCCGGACTCGGAAAAACGACGCTTGCGACGATTATCGCATCTGAAATGGGCGTGAACATCAGGGTAACGTCGGGTCCCGCGATAGAAAAGCAGGGCGTGCTTGCGGCGCTGCTTACGAATTTGAAGCCGATGGACATACTCTTCATCGACGAAATCCACCGACTTCCGAGGCAGGTTGAGGAAATCCTCTATCCCGCGATGGAGGACTACAACCTCGATATAATTATGGGCAAGGGCCCGTCGGCGAGAAACATAAGACTTCCGCTGCCCCCGTTTACGCTTATAGGCGCGACGACGAGGGCGGGACAGCTTTCGTCGCCGTTAAGAGACCGTTTCGGAAGCGATTACCGACTCGATTTGTATAACAAAAACGAGCTTGCGGACATAATCTGCCGCAGCTCCGAAATATTGGGCGTAAACACAAAGCCGGAGGGCGCGTATGAAATCGCAGGGCGCTCGAGAGGCACGCCGAGAATCGCAAACAGACTGTTAAAGAGGGTAAGAGACTACGCCCAGGTAAAGGGCGACGGCGTAATTACCGGCAAAATGGCGGTAGAAGCGCTCGGAATGCTTGAAATAGACGAGCTCGGACTTGACACGACCGACAGAAAGATGCTTTCGGCGATAATAAAATTCTTCGGCGGCGGCCCCGTCGGACTTGACACGCTTGCGGCGGCAATCGGCGAGGAGCCGATTACCCTCGAGGACGTTTACGAGCCCTACTTAATGCAGCTCGGCTACATCAACAGAACGCCGCGCGGCAGATGCGCAACGCGCGGAGCGTACGAGCACCTCGGACTTGAATATCCCGAAAACAGGGACAAGGAGCGCGCTTCGCAAAACGAGAGCCTGTTCGGAAACGGAAATAACACGGAAAAAGGTTGATATTTTGGCACAAAAAAACGGTGAAAAAAGTAAAAAAACCGATAAAAAACAAAGCTTTGCGAACAAAAACGCAAGGCCTTTCAAAAAGCGCCGCGTTTTGACAGACAGCGCAACCGGCAGTAAAATTTCCGCGTCAAAACGGCCGAAGAAGCAGAAAGAGGAAAGAAAAGCCTCCACCCCGTCGGAGCTCGCAAAGGCGATACAGTGGTTCCCGGGGCATATGACAAAGGCGATACGCGACATAAACGAGAGCCTTTCCTACGTCGACATCGCAATAGAACTGTGCGACGCGAGAATCCCCGTATCGAGCAGAAACCCGAACATTTCGAAAATTCTGGGCTCAAAGCCGTATATCACGCTTATGAACAAATCGTCGCTCGCCGACCCCGAAAAGATAGCGCTCTGGAAAAAATACTTTGAAAACGAGGAAAAGACGGTGATTTTCACCGACTGCCATACGGGCGCGGGGCTAAACGAAATCGTGCCCGCGGTAAGACGGGAACTCAAAGAAAAGCTTGAAGCATATGAGAAAAAAGGCATGAAAAGACTGCCGAGGGCGATGATTATCGGGGTTACCAACTCGGGAAAATCGACCCTCATAAACAAACTTTACGGCTCGAAAAAGACAAAGGCGGAAGACAGGGCGGGCGTTACGAGAACCCAGCAGTGGGTAACGGTCGAGGGAAGCATAGAGCTTCTCGACACGCCGGGAATTTTGTGGCCGAAATTCGACGACGAGGCGGTGGGGCTTAACCTTGCTTTCACCGGCGCGATAAAGGACGAAATACTCGATATAGAGGAAATTTCGGTGATTCTTTGCAGAATTCTTGCGGAAAAGTACCCGGAATTGCTCAAAAACAGATATAAACTGACAGACGAAGACCTTGACGGCGGAA
>JAGADB010000055.1 GCA_017613815.1 Clostridia bacterium
AACACCGCGGCGAAGAACGTCGTCAGCTACCTGGAATGCGTTTGCAAGGGTAAGTCTGCCGGTTTCGGAAACGAATTTGAGTCTTTCGTTGGGTATTATGATTATAGAGTCAACGTGTTCTTTGAGATTTGCAATACCAATCTCCGCCTGTTCCATTTTCTTTTTGCCTTCAAATGCGAACGGCTTTGTGATAACGCCGACTGTGAGCACGCCCATATCCTTTGCGAGTTTTGCGATTACGGGAGCTGCGCCCGTACCGGTTCCGCCGCCCATACCTGCGGTAATGAATACCATATCGGTCTGTTCGAGAACTTTCTTTATATCGTCGATATTTTCTTCAGCGGCATTCTGTCCGACTTCAGGATTCGAACCTGCTCCTCTTCCCTTTGTGAGCTTCTCACCTATAAGTACTTTGCCCGGAGCAGCACAACGGTGAAGTGCCTGCTTATCGGTGTTTACAGCTATAAAATCAACACCTTTCACGTCTTCTTCAACCATTCTGTTTACAGCGTTATTTCCGGCTCCGCCTACACCTATGACCTTTATTTTTGCGCCGGAATCAAAGCTTGCATCATAATCGAAATTCATTTTTTCTCCTCCTGTTTTTATCGTCATTAATATTAGTATTCCGTAAAAAATATATCCGCGGACACTTTTCCAGGGTATACATTTATATAATAATCTTTTATTCTCGTTTTTTCAATAGATTTTAGAAAAAACTTTTTCTGTTTACATTTTTTTTACAATTTTTACGATTACCATATATCAGTACGGCTTGAATTTTCCCTCCCTGAGATTTTCGTCGGAAACGTCAATGTATCCGCTGTCATTTTCCCTGATTTTTTCGGCAATCGACTTCATAAATCTCACTTTTACGGTGATATTTTCCGCGCTGCCGAGTTTGACGGTAAAACGCTGTTTATAGAGGAAACTTATATTGAATTTATTTTCAAGGTCTATCATGCTTACGTCGGAGTAAATCTTTTCTTCGTCAAGGACCGAGAGAAGTTCTTTTAGTATTTTATCCGTTCCGTCGGAAACCTCGAGAAATTTACCCGTAACGCACTTTTCGACGTTATTTATCTTTACGTATTTAAGAGAAAGCGCTTCCGCGAGCGACGCGTCGCTTATTCTTTCGATTACTCTTAATTTTCTCGACAGCGTATAGCTGTCGCCGCCCGCCGTTATGTATATTTCAGGAAAAGCTTTTTCCACCTTCAGTACGACTGTGTCGGGCATTTTTCTTGAAATCTGCACGCTGTCGAACTGAGACAGAGCATAAACCGCTTTTTCCTTTGCCTTCGACGCGTTGAAGGAATAGAGGTGCATTCCCTTTTCTATTCCGATAATCTTCGCCATATCTTCGGCTTCTTTTTCGGTATATTCCGCTCCCTCGACGGTTATTTTATCAATTATAAACGCCTTGTCGTACAGCGCCGAGAGCGCAAAAAACAAAACTGCCGCTACAATTAAGAACGCAATCAGTCTGTTTTTGTATTTTTTAATTTTGCTTTTCTTTTTGAGTTCCGATAATTGATCTTTTCTGTAGGTTTTTACGCTGCGGTTGATGTCAGAATTCAAATTTTTCACGCCTTTTTCGTTTTTTTAGTCCTTTTTGGCGGTAAGCTCTTTTACTACGCCGATTATTCTTTCAAGTGTGTCGTAAACGGCAAATTTCTTTATGTTTTCTTCTGTTTTTGCTCTGTATTCCCTGTTATCTGCGTATTTCGACACCTCTTGTATCAGTTTTTCGCCGGTCAAGTCCTTTTCTTCAATGCATACGGCGGCTTCTCCGTCAACGAGCACCTTTGTGTTCTTAAACTGATGATTATTCGTTACGTTGGGTGAAGGTATTATAACTGCCGCTTTTCCAAGGCACGCGATTTCCGAAAGAGTCATGGCCCCCGCCCTGCATACCACGATATCGGCGGCGGAAAGCATTTCGTCCATGTTATATATGTACTTTTTCACGGTTACACTGTCTTTAATAAGCGTATCATCCGACATCTCGGCAAAGCCGAGTTCCTTATACAGTATTGCCTGTTCCTCGTAGCCGCCTCTGCCTGTCGCGTGAAAGTGAATGATATTTTCGTTTTTCAAAGAATAATCCTTTATAAGTTCGTATGCGGCAGCGTTTACCATTTTTGCGCCCAAACTGCCGCCTGCCGAGAGGATAACCGTCTTATCGGGCGAGATTCCGAGTTTTGCCCTTGACGTCTTCTTATCGGCTTTCAGCATCTTTTCGGAAACGGGATTTCCGACAAAAATGATTTTCGACTCATCGCAGTTTAAAAACGCCCTTGAGCTCTCAAAGCTTATCATTATCTTATCGACGTACTTTGAAAGCATTTTCGTCGTAACGCCGGGCACTGCGTTCTGCTCGTGGATAGCGGTCTTTATTTTCATTTTTGAAGCCGCTTTTACGAGCGGCCAGCTTACGTAGCCGCCGGTTCCTATTACGATATCGGGGTTAAATTCCTTTATTATCTTTTTTGCTTTTATAACAGAAGTTACCGCTTTTACAGCGGCGTCGACGTTGGAAAAAGACAGTTTTCTTTTGAAGCCGCGGACTGCGATATGGTGGATTTTATAACCCGCTTCCATTGCAAGCGCGTTTTCCATTCCGTTCGGAGTTCCGACGTATTCTATCACCGCGTCATTATAAACCGATTTTATTTTATCCGCTATCGAAAGCGCGGGATTAATATGTCCCGCGGTTCCTCCGCCGCTGACAAGTACTCTCATAATCAACCTCGATTTTATATAAAATTACTTTTTACGTCAAAAACGCTATCTTGTGTTTTCCAGAGAGGAATATCGCGACACCGACAGCACTACCCCCATTTCGGCAAGAAGTATAATAAGCGACGTTCCGCCGTAGCTGAAGAACGGAAGCGCAATACCCGTACTGGGAAGCGAGTTTGTTACAACCGCTATGTTCAATAACATCTGAAGTCCGACGTGGGATATTATTCCTATAACGAGAAGCGAGGAAAATTTATCCGGTGCGTTTATTCCGATTTTTATGCCCCTGTATATGAAAAACATAAATATCAGTATTACGATAAGCGCGCCGACAAAGCCCATTTCCTCGCACCAGATTGAGAAAATGTAGTCGTTCTGCGGTTCGGGGAGATAAAGATGCTTTTGTCTGCTGTTGCCGAATCCGACTCCCCATAAGCCGCCGGAGCCTATTGCGTAAAGGGACTGCGCGGGCTGCCAGCCGCCTTCGAGCAAATAGCTGAACGGGTCTTCCCACACCTGAAGTCTGCTTGACGAGTGTCCCATGGTTTTTGCGAGCAGATACATAAGTCCACCGCCGCCGACCGTTCCTGCCACAAGGTATTTTGCATTGGTACCCGAAAGGAGCATCATTATAAAAGTAATTCCGCACATAATTATGAGTCCCGACAGGTGCGGCTGCATATACATAAGCACGCCGACGATTCCCAGAAGTATGCCGTAAGGCAGTATTCCGTAATAAAACGCGGGCGCCTGCGTCTTCATATTCGTAACGAATATGCTGACAAACGCCGTAAGCATTATAATTGCCGCAAAAACCGCGCCGACGATTTTATTGTCGAAAACGAGCATCATTCCGGCTCCTATGCCCGCTATCGCGACAAACGGAAGTACGGAAGTCAGCACCGCTTTATATTCGCCTCTCCTGCTTATTTTATTTGCGTATTTATCGCCGTAATCTGCAAAAAACAGCACGAGCGCAAATTTCACTATTTCCGACGGCTGTATCGTAATCGGTCCTAATGCATACCAGCGTCTTGCTCCGTTGAGTTCTTTTCCAAAAACGAGTACGCCCGCAAGCGCAATAATCGAAAAAACAAGTGTAGGTTTTGATATTTTTCTTAAAAAATGATAATTAATTTTGTCCCAGTTCATGGTGATTACCATTGCGACAAGTCCCAAAAGCATAAACAGAAGCTGTCTTTTTACGAAATGATAGCTGTCGCCGTTGAACGTGGCGTTTGCATAAGGATAGCTTGCGCTGAATACCATAACCGTGCCGAGACAAAGCAGAATTATAATGGTAATAAGAAGCGGTCTGTCAACTCCCCCGACAAGCTGAACCTGTATTCTTCTTCTCGGGTCCATTTTATGCCTATTGTGATTATTGTTTTCAACGTTTCTGTATTCGGAGTTATCCAAAATTCTGCTCCTTTTCAACAACTGATTTTTTTATATGTGTGAAACAAAGCCTAAGCAGCCGGCAAGGGACGTCATCGCTGTTATAAGAGAAAATACCGCGACGATTTTTACTTCCGACCAGCCGCTCATCTCAAAATGATGATGTATGGGCGTCATCTTAAAGACTCTTTTTCCGGTGGTTTTAAAGAAGAACACCTGAATCATTACGGAAAATGCCTCGATATAAAACATAAATCCGACGAACAGGAGTATCAGCGGGCAGTCGAGTATAAACGCCATGGAGCTTATCGCGGCGCCCAGAAACAGCGAGCCCGTGTCCCCCATAAACACCTTTGCGGGATGAAAATTATACACGAGAAAGCCGAGCGTTCCGCCGATTACGGCGCCTGCAACGACAGAGCCCGCAAAGTTTGCGCTTTTAAGCGACAAAACCGCAAGGAACATCATTACAACCGCGGTTATGCTTGACGCAAGTCCGTCTATTCCGTCGGTCAGGTTTACGCTGTTTACCGTAAAAACTATGCCTACAACCGCGATAACGCAGTACAAAACTATATTTATTTCAATATTTAAAGACGTGAACGGAATTTTCAGCGAACTGTCTATGTTACCCGTGAGATACAGCGCCATAATATACGCAAACGCCGACGCAAACTGTGCAATCAGCTTCTGACCCGGTGTAAGTCCTGCGTTCTGCTTTTTGAAGAACTTGACGTAATCGTCCGCAAATCCTATTATACCATTTAACAGCGCAAATGCCAAGTGTATGTACATGGTATAATCTTTATTTATTACAGCAAACACTATTCCGACGGCAAGTATAGGTATTATAAAG
>JAGADB010000056.1 GCA_017613815.1 Clostridia bacterium
ATTGATTTTATGGATATTATAATACACACCGCGGTAAAAATATATATTTATATGTAAATTATTGACTGTAAATACCCGATGTGTTATAATAAAAACAGTAAAATAAATGTTTTTTGTGGTGTATAATGATAATAACCGATAATCTGAAGAAAATAAATAAGAACGAAAAAAAACTCTTAATCCTCGGCGATTTTGACGGAGTTCACAAGGGACACGTTTCACTCATCGAAAAGTCGGTGAAAATTGCCAAAGCGGAAAACCTTTCCTGCTGCGTGTATACCTTCAAGGTAAACACGAAGTTTCTCACGCGCGGAAACGTCTCGTTTCTCACGACCGATGAGGAAAAGAACGGCATTTTCGGAAAATACGGCCTTGACTGCGTGTACTACGAGGATTTTGAGAGCGTAAAGAATATGGAGCCACGTGAATTCTGCAAATATCTTGCGGAATACTTCGGCGCGAAGCGGATTGTCTGCGGCGAAAACTTCTCGTTCGGCAAAAACGCGTCCGCCGGCTCAAACGACTTAAAGCGCTTTATGAAGGAATATTCCGTCGAAACCGATATTATGCCGATGGTAAAGGAAAACGGGGAAATCGTGTCGTCAACGCGTATACGCTCGCTCGTCTCCGACGGGAAAATCGAAAAGGCAAACGAGCTTCTCGGATATCCTTATTTTGTAAACGCGCCGGTCGTGCACGGAAAAGAATTCGGCAGAAAGCTCGGCTTTCCGACGATAAACCAGCTCGAATACGGCAACAAAACGAAACTTAAACACGGCGTTTACGCCTGCATTTGCACAATCGGCGAAAAAAAGTATATGGGCGTTGCAAACGTCGGAGTAAAACCGACCGTCGAGAAAGACGCAGACGCGCCGGTAACGATAGAAACGCATATCATAGACTGCAGCGAGGATTTGTACGGAAAGACCGTAAAAATCGAATTTTATAAGTTTCTGCGCGAAGAAAAGAAGTTTTCCTCGCTTGACGAATTAAAAGAGAACATAATGAATAATATTATGCAGACCACAGAGTATTTCTTAGGAGCAGACGTTGATGAAAGGTAAAAAGACGGCAGTTTTAATATTGCTTGCGGCATTTTTGGTAATAATGCCCGTCTTTTCGTGCGCCGCAAAGGAGACGGAGGAGAACTACGCTCCGTCAAAGACCTTCAACGGCAAAACTCTGTGCGAATACCTCAATATCGAGAATATTCCTGCAATAGAGGGATATTCCTCGTACGTTTTCAATATCGAAACCGGAAGCGTAATATATGAAAAGAACGCAAACGATAAGGTTTACCCCGCGTCAACCGTAAAACTCATGACGGCGATAGTCGCATACGAAAACATTCCCGATTTGCAGACCGAAATAACCGCATCCGCATCGGCTCTTTCGGGCGTTTCGGGCTCAAATATCGGAATAAAGACGGGGGAGACGCTGACGGCGGAGCAGTTGATTTCGGCGGTGCTGCTCGTGGGCGCAAACGACGCTTCAAACGTGCTTGCCGAATACGTTTCGGGGGATATAAAGGACTTCTGTGCGCTTATGAACGAAAAAGCGCTTGAAATCGGCGCCGAAAACACTTATTTTACAAACCCCACGGGACTTCATAACGAGGAAATGGTAACGACCGCGTACGATATGGCGGTTATATCGGGCTATTTTTACAGAACGGGAACGCTTTTCGAGATTTCGGACACAACAAAGATTACTATTCCCGCAACCGAGAAAACGCCGGTTCAGCGTACGCTCATAAACAGAAACTACCTCATTTCGCGTATGAAATCGGATAAATTCTATTATTCCCCGGCACGCGGAATGTCGCTCGGCGGAACGCCGGAAGCGGGGGAATGCATCATAACGTCGGCGACAGACCGTTCCGGACTTACCTATATCTGCGTCGTCATGAACGCGCCGTCGTCGGATAAGACGAATTTTGCATGCACCGACGCCATATCGCTTCTCAAAATGTGCCTCGACAATTTCAATTACGCAAGCGTCGTGTCGACCAAAAACGCCGTGTGCGAAATTCCCGTAAAGCTCGCCGTCGATACCGATTATATAACGCTCGTGCCGTCGGGAGAGCTCAAAGCGCTTTTGCCGAAGGACCTCGAATATATGAAAAACATCACGATAGAGCCGAGAATAAGCGAAAACTTCGCCGTGGCTCCCGTGTATGAGGGACAGAAGTTCGGCGAAGCGATAGTAAAATACAATAACGAAATAATTTTGGGCACGATAGAGCTCGTTGCCGGCAAAAATATCGATAAAAGCAATTTCTTATATTTTCTCAACAGGGCGGAGACCTTCGTCAAAGGCAAATGGTTCAAGGCGTTCGCCGTGTTTGCACTGATACTTTTTGCGGTGTATTTTATCGCGTCGGTGTCGTTTTCAAAGAAAAAGAACCGCCGCAGATACTATAAAAAATAAGAGACCGACAGTCTCTTATTTTTTTATTCCGAATAATCTCTTTACCGCCGTTTTTACGCAGAAAGCGAATAGAACGGGGGATTTTTTTAGGTATAGCCGCTTTATGCGGGCAAGATATTTTTTGTCGTCTGATGGTACGAAGTCGTTTCCTTTGAATATGCCCGAAGCCTTGGCGATTATATCGCCTTTTTCGATGCGTTCAAGGCTATTCTGGTTGTCGCCGCACATGACGCATTTTCCTTTTGAAAACCCGATTATCCTGTGCAGAACTATCTTTCCCGTGCGGCGCCTGTATAGGACTATATCGTATTTTTTTCAAGTCTTCGGCACGTGTAAGAAGCACCGAGTCGTCTCCCGAGACGATGGTCGGAAGCATGCTGATCCCTGTGGGATTGAGGCGGAACACCTCGCCGCGCGAAACCGTGTCCGATATAACGGCAACTATCTTTTCAATATCAACGTTTTCCATAATTTTACCTTAATTCCGACATAAATTCGTACGCCGTCTGCGCTGCGGTTACGTCCATATTGCACAAAAGCAGACACGCGGGCACTTTTTCTATGAATATTTCGAGAAGATCGAGCATTTTATTTAACAGTAGGGGAGATTCGGGAATGACGAGCTGCGAAAAAATGCGCTTTACCGCGTCTTCCTTTGAAAGAGCGGAAATAGAGTTTTGTTCTGCTCTTTCAAGAAAGCAGAGAGCCCTTAAAGGCACCTTTTCGTTGACGTTGTAGCCCTCTTTTCCGCACCAGGGCGTGCCGTAGGCGTATACAGCTTCGTCGGTTATGCGCACGAGCGGCTTGTCGCCGTTTATGATTTTCGCGTCGGGATATTTTTCAAGCCAAAGCCTGCTGTGAGTGGTTTTTCCGGTACCGCTTTTTGCTGAAAAGGCGTAGCCGACGCCGTTTTTTTCGATAATCGAGGCGTGAAGTATAAAACCGCCGAAATCTAAGATTTTTCTGGAAATGTCCCTGTAAATCGCGAGGGATTCGAGGTATCCCTCCTTCATTTCCGAGAGATTTTTCCGCTCTTTATCCATATCGTTTTCGTGAGCGTATGCGGTAATATCGGGCGTTCCCGAAAAATCCACCCTGTATTTTTCGCAGAAGACGTCCGTGTAAGCGTATTTGTTTTTGATTTCAATG
>JAGADB010000057.1 GCA_017613815.1 Clostridia bacterium
GATAAATGTGATATAATATAATTGAAATCAGTGAAAGGAGATGCGAAAAATGTCGAATAAATTTGACAAAGACGTTATAGTTAACAAGTGTAAAGACGGAATGGAAAAAGCGGAGAATTTATATGAAAAAGCAAAAGATATTTCTGTAAGAGCGAAACTTGATACGGAATTCAGCGTTGCTTCAAAAAACAAAAAAGACAATATTTTTGCATTTGATTTCAAATTTGACAAGGAAATCACACTGCTTAAAATAATTGTCTGCGTGCTCGGCATATTTGCGGCAGCTGCTTTTGTTTCGGCAGTCTTTTGTTCGATTTTTTCACCGAAAGGCGATAAAGAAGATTAACTTTCCATATAGTTCAGCGTTTCAATAACGTCGGTACGGCAGGATAATAATATTCCGTCCTGCCGTAATTTACATATATCGTTCTCGGAAAAGCGCGATACGTCAACTTTTCCCGTTTTATATACCGTGTTTCCGACGCTGTCGGAAATTATGATTTCGTCGCCGCAAAGTTTCATTGTGTAGCTTATATCGTCCGGTATCTCATCGACGGAATAACGTTTTTCATCAGTTATTTCAGCTTGCTGTTCGTAAATAAATTCGGTTTCGGTTTTCTTTTCCTGCAGCTTATACGACAGAAAAATAACCGATGCGGTCAATATGACGTATACCGCCGTGAATATTATCAGTTTTCTTTTTTCCATAGATACTCCTTTTTTAGTATTTATTCATATTTTTTCCGTTTTATCGGGAAATATACCTATCCTTACTTAATTACCACGGAGGCAGTATGAACAATAACAAAAACAAAGGCAATATAAACGATATGTCCGTTAACACGTCTGCGCAGCTTAAAAGGGCGGGCGTGAAAAAAGCCATAAAGCAGAGCGGCAAGGCAACGGGACTTCTCGTCAAAAAAACATTCCAGTGGATCGGCAACATTTTTCTGACGTTGCTTTTGATTTTTGTGCTTTCCGGCATCGTTATTTCGGCAAACTTTTTCGGCTACGTAAGAAATTATCTTATTGAAGACGATTTTGATATAGAAGACTTAAGAACCACGCTTGACCAGACAACCAAAATCTATTATACCGACGAAGACGGAAAATACGTCGAACTCGAAGATCAGCGCATTTACGGAACGGAAAACCGCTCGTGGGTTTCTTTTTCTGAAATGCCTAGACAGCTTGTCGACGCGTTTGTCGCAATAGAGGACGAGCGTTTCTGGGACCATAGCGGCGTTGACTGGAGAAGAACGATAGGCGCCGTGCTTGAATATGCAAAAGGCAACGACAGTTACGGCGGCTCGACGATAACCCAGCAGTTAATCAAAAATATAACAAAAGACGACGACACCACGATACAAAGAAAGGTAAAAGAGATATTCCGCGCCCTTACTCTGACAAAAAAGAGAAGTAAGGAAGAGATAATCGAAATGTATCTCAATACCATAAATCTTGCCAGAAACAATTACGGCGTTCAGGCGGCGGCAAACTATTATTTCGGAAAAGACGTGTCGGAACTTGACCTTGTTGAGTGTGCGGCGCTTGCTTCAATTCCGAAGTCCCCGACAAAATACGATCCGGTCAGAAATCCCGACCAGAATAAACTCAGAAGGTCGTATGTTCTCGGAAAAATGCAGGAACTCGGCTCTATATCCGAAGAAGAAGAGAACGAAGCGCTGAACACAGAACTTGAAATAAATATTACCGTTATCGACGGCACGGTTTCGAAATCGAATTCATATTTCAAGGACGCGCTTATCGAGCAGATTATCAGCGATTTGTACGATACCTACGGCTATTCGAGAGAATACGCTTCCAATATCATCTACTCTGGCGGTCTTGAAATATATACGACCATGGACCCGTTCATTCAGACGACCATGGAGCAGGTATTCAGCGACCCGAGCACGTTCCAGAGAGTTTCAGACGGTATTCAGCCGGAAGCCGCAATGGTAGTGATTGATTTTCGCAACGGCGACGTAAAGGGTATTGTCGGCGGCCGCGAAAAGACGGGAGACCGCGACCTCAACAGAGCAACGCAGAGCAAGCGGCAGATAGGTTCGTCAATAAAGCCGCTTACCGTGTACGGCCCCGCAATGGATTTGGGACTTATCAACTATTCGACGGTTATAGACGATACGCCGGTTGAATATAAGCCTTCCTTAGGCAGATACTGGCCGAAAAATGCGCCCAACAGATATGACGGACTTATAACCGTAAACCGTGCTATTGAGCTTTCAAAGAACACCATAGCAATTAAAACGCTCAAAATGCTCACGGTTGACTATTCATATAATTTTGCCAAAAACAAGCTTCATTTGAACAGTCTCGTTGAAAGCGACAGAGACCTTTCACCGCTTGCGCTCGGCGGTCTTACAAACGGACTTACGGTCATGGAAGTTGCGGCCGCTTATTCGATGTTCCCGAACGGCGGAGTTTACTCCGCACCGAGACTTTATACAAGGGTGCTCCGAAGCGACGGAACGATACTGCTCCAGAAGGATATACTTCAGGAAAACGCCATTTCGGCGGATACCGCGGCGGTTATGACAAAGATTATGACCAACGTTGTATCAAACGGTACGGCTGCCGCAATAACGCTTGACAGAACGATAAACGTCGCAGGTAAAACGGGTTCGACCAACGACGATAAAGACAGATATTTTGCAGGTTTTACGCCTTATTACGTGGGCGCCTGCTGGTTCGGATACGACACGCCGAAATATTTAGGAAAATTCTCGTCCAACCCCGCTATGCTTGCCTGGGAAAAGGTAATGAAGATAATTCATCAAAAATATATTGATGAAGCAAACAACGGCGGAGAAAAATTGAAGAAATTTGATTTTTCAAACCTTGTTCAAAGGCAGTTCTGCCTTGACAGCGGACTTATTCCGACGGAAAACTGCGCACACGATTTGCGCGGCAGCAGAGTATCAACCGGTTGGTACGCAAAAGGACAGGTACCGAGGGAAAGCTGCGAAACCCACGTTCTTATAGACTGGGATTCGACGACTGGACTTGTGGCGACCGAACTTTGTCCCGACGACGTAATTATGAAAGTTGCAATGATTAACGTCGAGGACAGAAATTTCACAAAGAATATAGCGATAACAGACGCCGCATATACTTGCAGGAGGGCGTTCAACGGCTATACTTCGGTTGTAAATCCTGGAGACCCTTATTATTTAAGCGCAATGCCGGCAGGCACGTATCCCGGCTATACCTCCGGCTTTGAAATTCCTCCGAACGCTTACTGTACGACGCATAATCACGTCGTTATAGAAGAAACGCCGATACCCGACGAATATATCAATGAAGAAACCCATACAGACGAGGTTGTAAACGGGGAATATGCTGAAATTCCGGACGACAGTACCGAAATAATCGACGGCGATAATATTGATACTTCGCCGCCTGAAACCGATACTGAACAAAACGCAACTATTGTGACAGCGCCTGAAGAATAGCGAATTCATTTGAACGGGAAGTAGAAATGCTGAAAAAGAGAATATATCTGTTCTGCGCGCTTGCCGGAATGTTTTTCGGAACGTTGGGAAACGTCTTTGTGGCAGGCGGAACGTCGACAAATGAAAAATTCACTGACGTAAAAGCGGACGACTGGTTTTATGATTACGTGTATTACCTCACCGAAAACGACATTATAAAAGGTATGACCGAAAGCACGTTCGAGCCTGACGGAAACTTTACTTACGCTCAGTCGTTTGTGGTGATTACGCGTTATCTCGGACTTGAAAATGAAGCGGGGAAGAGAAAAGAAGCCATGGAAATGCTCGGCGTAAAAGGCGCGGAGTTATGGTACAGCGGTTACGTTAAAATACTGACCGACGCCGGTATAATTGACCCGCTTGACTACGGCTGCGAAACTTACGGAAGAGTAGTTTCAATAAACGATACGTCGGTACTCGATTCTCCGATAACAAGATGCGCGTTTGCCGACCTTATAACTAAGTCCTTTGATTTTGACAACTCACTTTACGGCTTTGAAACGGACGTTTGCGCAAAAGATTTTATTATTGACGGGGAATATGACAAAGATAAAGTAAATGCCTACATATCCGCAATAAAGGATTATGGAAC
>JAGADB010000058.1 GCA_017613815.1 Clostridia bacterium
AGATGAAAATAGGACTTTTCGGCGGCTCGTTCAACCCGCCGCACATAGGACACACTTTAATAGCAAGAGATTTCTACTACGCATCGGGCGTCGATTTGCTCATAATAATGCCTGCATACGTCTCCCCTTTCAAGGGGAAAACCGACGTGGGTGCGGACAAGAGATTTGAGATGACAAAACTTGCGTTTCTTCCCCTCGGAGAAGAAGGAATATGCTACAAGGTCAGCGATTACGAGATTTCAAAGGGCGGCGTGAGCTACACCATAGACACGGTAGAGCATCTTTTGCGCGAATACAAGGCGGAAAAGATACGTCTATGCGTCGGAAGCGACATGCTTTTCTCGATTGAGAACTGGAAGGACGCGCGTGCACTTATGGAAAAGTGCGTAATCTACTCGAAAGAGCGCAAAGACGGCGAATACGAGAGTTTATGCGCGCACGCGGAGCACTTGCGCGAAAAATACGGCGCGCAGGTCGTAATTATGCAAAAAAAACCTTACGAGGCGTCGAGCACCGAGGCGAGAACAGACTTAAAGTCTCTCGAAAACACGGTTTGCGAAAAAGTCCGGGAATACATAAAGAAAAACCGTTTATTTGAGTATTCGGAAAGCGGCGGTGAAGGCGGTTAAGATGATAAAAAATGAATTTTTCACGTTTCCCGCGACGTCTCCCGAAAAAGTTGAGGAAATACGTTTGAAAATCGGTGATTTTCTTTCGGGAAGCCGTCTTGAACACACTTTTTCGGTTGAAAAAGAGGCGTTAAGCATTGCAAAATACGTTTTTCCCGTTTATAACGCAGACGAATCCCATCTTTTTGACCTACGCGCCGCAGCTTTGCTTCACGACATAACAAAAGGGCTTTCTCTTGCAGAGCAGTTGGAGCTTTGCGAAAAATACGGCATTGACAAGGGGGAATTTCCCTCCTGCGCCATACTTCATTCAAAGACGGCGGCGTACTTATCAAGGGAGCTTTTCGGCATAAACGACGCGGTTTTCTCGGCAATTCTCTGCCACACGACGGGCAAGGAAAACATGAGCGTTCTCGACAAGATAATTTTCGTCTCCGACTACATTGAGCCGACTCGCAAATACGAGGAATGCAAAAAGGCGCGGGATTATTTTTACGAAAACGTCTCGAAGTCTCCCGAAAGTGCGAAAGAGGCGCTTGACGGAACTATCCTTATGAGCCTTGACGGCACGATAAGAAGTTTACTCCGCAAAAATCAGCCGATAGACGTTCAGACGATAATTACGAGAAACTATTTTTACAAATCCAACTAAACCCATTTTTACAGAGGTATTGACATGGCAGAAAAAAAATTCGGGGCTACCTCGGAATTCAAGCTTAAAAGAGAAAAAAAGAAAAAGACGCTACGCGGTTTTCAGAAGTTTCTGATTATTTTCGCGTCGGTAATCTGCGTGCT
Organism: Clostridia bacterium; assembly: GCA_017613815.1. Lineage (GTDB taxonomy): Bacteria > Bacillota > Clostridia > Oscillospirales > CAG-382 > UMGS882. Next base: position 1,425 of record JAGADB010000058.1, read on the forward strand.
GCTTCTCGCGGCTTTACTCGTCTTTTCCTACTACAAATACATACGCGTTCCCAAACCTACGCCTATGGACAACTCCGGAAGCGGTCTTGACGTTTACGACGACTCGCAGCAGAACACCCAGAGCAAGCAGCACAAGTACTCGTTTATGATGATAGGCTGCGACAAGCGCAACTGGCTGTCCGACGTTATAATGATTGCGACCTACGACGTTAAGGAAAAGCAGGTTGCGATTATGCAGATTCCGAGAGACACCTACGTTACCGCCTCAAACAAGCTCATCCTCAAGGAGACCTCCGACGGCAGAAGCGTTATTTCAAGAGAAAACTTCAATACCTCAAACGGCTCCGAAATGAAGATAAACACCGCTCTTTTCTTCGGAGGAAGTTTTGCGGAAACCGAGCTCAATAATTTAGTATCGCTTGCGAAAAACGCGTCGGACGACGAAATAAAGAAGTCGTGCGAAAATTCCTTCCTCGATATCGACGCGGACACTTTGAGCAAATATATGAACGCCAAGGGAAACGAGAAATCCAATCTCGAATATTCAATAAAGATGAATTTTGCGATAAAGTATCTCGCTTCCCTGCTCTACTCGTCATTCGGCGTGCCTATAGACTTTTACGCGCAGGTGAACGTCGACGGATTTGACAACATCGTCGACGCGGTAGGCGGCGTCGACATATACGTTCAGGAGGACATGAACTACGACGACCCCGTGCAAAATCTGCACATCCACATCAAAAAGGGTTATCAGCACATGGACGGCAAGACGGCGGAGGGATTTGTAAGATTCAGATACGGATACGCGACGGCGGACATTGCGCGCACCGACGCGCAGAAGATATTCATGACCGCCTTCATCAAAAAGGTGCTGAGCCTTGAGGGTATAATGAATTTGAGCGACCTCGTAAAAGAAATAAGCGCAAATCTCAACACCAACATTTCGTTTGAAGACGCGCTGTATTTTGCGACAAACGCACTTGACGTCGACATGGCGGACATCACGATGTTCACGTGTCCCGGCTTTGCGCTTTACAAGAACGAGGTTTCCTACTACGGCGTAAACAAGTCGGAAATGATGGAAATGGTCAACACCTACCTCAACAAATACGAGGAACCGCTTTCGGAAAGCGCGTTTTCGATATTCAAGTTTGCAAGCGGCTCGGACTACGACAGCACTCCCCGCACGGCGTCTGACATAGACGACAAACAGCCGTATCTCGGCTTTGTGAAATACGTTCCTCCCTCGGAGGACGGAGAGACGGATGACGAAAATCCCGACGGAGAAGATATTCCCGAAGACGGGGACGGCGCGGAAAACGGAGAAAACGGTGAAGACGGTGAAGACGGCACTGAAAACAGTGACGGCGGAGACGGCGGTTCATCGGACGGAAACGCGGGCGAAAAAACCGACGACGGAAGCGAAGGCGGAGAAAATACCGGCTCTTCAGATGAAAATCCGCCCGATATAGAGGTTTCGACCAACCCGTCGCCTGCGGAAAACGCTGACAATCCCACGGAAAACGGTTCTTCCGACGGAGACCCTATAATATTCAAAAACGAATAAAAAGAAAGGACATATAAAAATTCATGCTTAAAAACAAAGACGAAATAAAGCAGCTTGCTTTGGACATTGCGAAAATACTCGACAACAAGAAGGCACAGGACGTAAAAATCCTAAAAATCGACGAAAAAACGGTTATCGCGGATTACTTCGTCATAGCGGGAGGCACGTCGCGCACGATGGTCAACTCCCTTGCGGACGAGGTTGAATATAAAATCGGTGAGGAAAAGGGCATAAAACCCGCAAACATCGAGGGCAGAGGCCTCGGAAACTGGGTTTTGCTCGACTATGAGAACGTTATAGTTCACATCTTCAACCCGCAGTCGAGGGATTTTTACAATCTCGAAAAATTATGGGCGGAAGGCACCGAAATAGAATTTGACAAAGAAAAGGAATAAAATAACGGCGGAAATCGACACCACCGATTGAAAGGCAGATATAAAGATGAACTACGATTTCAAGAAAATCGAAAAGAAATGGCCGGAGGAATGGGAGTCAAAAGGCGCTTTCCACGCCAAAAACGACTTTACCCTTCCCAAGTATTACGCCCTCGTGGAATTCCCCTACCCGTCCGGTCAGGGCCTTCACGTCGGACACCCGCGTTCCTACACGGCGCTCGACATCGTTTCGAGAAAAAAGCGCATGCAGGGCTTCAACGTTATGTATCCCATGGGCTGGGACGCTTTCGGACTTCCGACGGAAAATTTTGCAATTAAGAACAAAATTCATCCGAAAACGGTAACCGAAAAGAACATCGCCCGTTTCAAGAGCCAGCTTATGTCGCTCGGTCTTTCTTTCGACTGGTCGAGGGAGATTAACACGACCGACGAAAAATACTACAAGTGGACTCAGTGGATTTTCATACAGTTATTCAGGCACGGACTCGCCTACAAGTCGAAAATGGCGGTCAACTGGTGCACTTCCTGCAAATGCGTGCTCGCAAACGAGGAAGTCGTAAACGGCGTAT
>JAGADB010000059.1 GCA_017613815.1 Clostridia bacterium
CTTGCAAGAATGTATAAAGGAGATAAGGCTTACACAAAAAATCCAATACGGTTGATTTCCTGTGAAACGGGAAAAGATGTAAATGGCTTTGCTCAAAATTTGGCAAACAAATTAGGGAGAAAAGTTATTGCTCCAAGTGATACGGTTTGGATTCATCCAAATGGCAAAATAACAATTGGCCCTAATGCGAAATTAAATTCAGGAAAATGGATGTCTTATTATCCAAAGAAAGTGAGGTAATTAATATGAACTTAAAGAGTGTAGGTTATTTTAAAGAAATGTCTGACGGCAATCCAAACAATCCGTCTATAAAAGACTATATAAACAAGGGCGCAGATTATCCCGTCGAAAAAATATGTGCATATTTAGACAGCGGGCTTCCGCTCATCGTTTCTCCCGGATTTGTATTGGATGTTATTGACGAGTCTAAAGGTAATGCCGGTTCTCCTTCAATTCTTACTGACGGAAAATGGGTTTGGTCGGGCGTATTATCGTATTACGTAAAGAACTATAATCTTCAGTTAGATAGTGAGCTTATTGATACGATGATATCAAACGGTTGGAAGATTCCGATTCATGAAAACGAGTTGGACTATTCAAGTATTCTTATAGACGGAGAACCCCTCTTATAAGGCGGAAAAATCCAATAACCGCAGGCACATCCGTGTCTGCGGTTTCTTTTTATCAGCCGTTTTTCATATATTTTTCTCGAAAAGCACTAAGTTTACGCCGGGAATGCCGTTGAATTCGCATGGGAAAACCCCCGTTTCCCGATAGCCGAGCGATTTGTAAAGGGCGCGAGCCCTCTCGTTTTTTTCGTTGGTGTCGAGCCGCAGGGTTTTGCACCCTTTTTCCTTTGCGTACTCCTCGTAAAACTTTACGAACGCCTTTCCTTTTCCCTTTGACGACTCGCCGGGGTCGACGGTAAGCGTATGTATGACCATGACCTCGTCTTCTTTTGCGTTTATACTCCAGCTTTCGCACTTTGCGTATATTTCGTCCTGAAAATGATTTATCACGGCGGAAGCAATTATTTTTGCGCCGTTTACGGTTACGAACATATCGCCCCTTTCGAGCGCCTTTTTTGCGGTATCCCTTGTGGGATAAACGCCCCTTATCCAGCCGGTGCTTATCTTTCCCGCTTCCTCAAGGGTATGAATTTTTTCATATATTTCCGCAATTCCGTCAAGGTCGGAAATTTTGGCTTTTCTTATCATTTTTTATCTTTCTCTCGGAAAAACGGCGCTTATGCGGAAAATTCCGTCGCTGCAGTCGCCGAATTCTATTCTTCCGCCGATTTTCGACACGGTTTTTTCAATGCTTTCAAGTCCGATTCCGTGATTTTTACCGTCTTTTTTGGTGCTTTTGATTTTTCCGTTCTCATCAAAATCAATTTTTCCGTCAAACGAGTTTTCGCAATAAATAACGTACATTTTTTCGCGCACCGACGACGAAAAGTTGATGAATTTCTCTTTATCCTTAACCTTAGACGCCGCCTCGTATGCGTTGTCGGCGAGGTTTCCGAAAAGAACGGCGACGTCTTTGTCGGAAAGACCCGAAAGGAAGTCCCCGACCGCGATTTCGGCGGAAAACTTTATATCGTCTCCGCACCTTTCGTCAAGTCTTTTCATGACGGCGTTGACTATAAGGTTGTCGGAATAGCTTTTATCCTTTGCAAGAGAAGCCGCTTCGTCGAGCATTCCCCCGAGGTAATCCGACGCCTTCTGATACTCGCCCGCGTCTATGAGCGCCTTTGCGCCGTAAAGGGAATTTTTTATGTCGTGGCGGAATTTTCTTATCTCCTTTTCCCTCTGCGCGTCGGCAAAAATTCCGCTTTCCTTATTTTTTGAAAGCGCGAAATACACGAGGACGTTTATAAGCGCGGCGGTCGCAAAGACGGCGAGAACCATACTCTGCGCCAAAAAGAGCGCCTTATTTTCTTCCGAGATCATCATAATTGTCAAAAGCGCAAAAACGAGCGCCGTTTCTACGACAAACAGGATTTTATCCTTGTTTTTTATGTTTGAAACGCCTTTTTTTACAAGGGTATAAGGTTTTACCGCGTAATAAACCGCGTAGAGAGACGCCAAAGCAAGAGACACGTACCTGAACACGCTTATCCCTCCTTAAATCTTTTCCTTTTTGCCCGAAAGCTTTGAGACGTATTTGAAAATCACCGACACGAGCACGAGTCCCGCCGCAATTCCGCTGACCGTTAGAAAGGTATTCTTTCCGTACGTTTCGAAAACGTCCCTCTGCTTTTCGAAAAAGAGATATATCATCGAATAATAAAGTCCGCTTCCGGGAACGAGGGGAATTATCGACGGAAGTGTGAATATCGTTTTGGGCACCTTGCGGATTCTCGCCATAATCTCGGAATAGCACGCCCCGAACGCGCCGGCGATTACGTTTATCACGAAAAGGTCGGCAGTAATTGATTTGGCGCACAGGCAGACTATCCAGGTAAGTCCGCCGCCGAGCATGCACAGCGCAAGGTTGGTCTTTTTTACGTTATAAAGTATCGCAAAACCGAGAGAGCCGACGAATGCGCTTATTATCTGAATAATTGTTTCTCTCATCACACGCGCCCTCCCGTAATAAACAGCGCCGACGCGACTCCGCATGCGATAGACACCGCAAGAAGCAGAGACTCAAGCATTTTCAGCGCGCCGGAAATGGTGTCGCCCAGAAAGATGTCCCTTACCGAGTTTGTAAACATTACTCCGGGGATTTCTATCATAATAAAGCCGATTATGACCGTGTCGGAGGAGATGCCGAAAAGTCTGCACAGAAGGACCGTCGAAACTGCCGCCGCAAGCGTGCAGAAATAGGCGTAAACCGCGGCATTCGTGCCCTTTTTCTTAAATACGAGCTCAAAGCACGCGATTATCACCGCGACAATCGACGCGGCGCACAATTCCTTTATTCCGCCCCCGAAAAACACGGTAAAGCCGCCCGCCGCGAGTATATAAGCGATGAATTTTCTTAAAATCCGCTTGCTTTTCGGCTCGTCTTCGGCTTTTTTCAGTATTTTTTCCGTCCTTTCCCTTATTTCGTCGGGAGAGGGCTTTTCGGCGCAGATATCGCGGCAGAGCTGATTCAACTGCGAGAGCGCTTCAAAATCCGTCGCCGTTTCGGTTATTCTCTTTGTCTGGGTAACCGGCTCGATACCCGGGAAAACGACGGTTGCGACTATCGACGAGCTTATCGCCAGAACGTCTGTCTTAAACGCGCCGTAGCTTTCGAACACGCGCTTTACGCTGTCTTCGATACGGCTTACCTCCGCGCCGTTTTTTATCATCGCTTCCGCAAGGTCGAGGCCCGCGGAGACGAGAGCCGTTTTATCGTTATATGACATTTTCTCTTTCCTTTTCGCTTTACTTTAAGTCATTATAATTATATATCACTTTCGCAAAATAGTAAAGTGCATTTTTATTTGCCTTTATTTTTAAAAATTTAATTAAATCTATTGGACAGAATGAATTTTTGTGGTATACTATATGTTAAGAAAGTATATCCTTTAAGAAAGGTTTATAAATAATGCTTCAAGACATCACTCTCGGACAGTTTTTCCCGGGAAACTCCGTTATTCACAAGCTTGATCCGAGAATTAAGATAATTTCAATAATTTTCCTCATCGTCGCGGTCTTTTCGGCGAAAAATTACTATGCCTTAGGGCTCGTCTGCCTTTTTTCGGTTATGCTCGTTATTGTTTCGGGAATAGGGCTTAAAATGGTGCTCAAAAGCATAAAGCCGGTTCTCTTTATACTCGCGTTCACGACGGTTGCGAATATTCTCTGGACGTCGGGCGAAAATCTGCTCTTTCAGATAGGACCCGTCAAAGTTTACCTCGAAGGCATAGCGTTTGCCGTCTTTATGGCGCTGAGAATAATAAGTTTAATCATCATAACCTTCGTAATGCTGACCTACACGACCTCTCCCGTGTCGCTCACCGACGCGCTGGAGCGCCTGCTGTCTCCGCTTGCGAAGATAAAGCTCCCGGTGCACGAGTTTTCGATGATGATGTCGATTGCGCTGAGATTTATTCCGACGCTTCTCGATGAGACCGACAAGATTATTTCGGCGCAGAAGGCGCGGGGTGCGGACTTTGAGACGGGAAGCTTAAAAAAGAGGCTGCGCGCGCTCGTTCCTATTTTCGTGCCGCTTTTCGTGTCGGCGTTCAGACGCGCCGACGAGCTTGCAAACGCCATGGAGTGCC
>JAGADB010000060.1 GCA_017613815.1 Clostridia bacterium
AAAAAGAAGCGGTAAAGCAGTTACTGTTCAGGCGGCTCGGCATACTCTGCGGACTTCTCGCCGCGCTTCTGCTCATATAAAAGAACGATACCCGAAAGGACGAAAATTTTATGGACGTATCTTTAATACTAAGAATAGCGGGAGTCGGCATCCTCGTTACCGTCGCAAACACCATTCTTTCAAAATCCGGGCGGGACGAGCAATCGGTTTTCGTAACGGTAGCGGGAATAATAATCGTGCTTCTCATGCTCATAAACGAAATCGACAGGCTCTTTTCCTCTGTGAGAAGCGTTTTCGGGCTTTGACATGAGCGTATATCAGATTATCGGGGCAATCATCCTGGGACTTGTAAGCATTCTGCTTTTCCGCAGAACGAAAGAGGAATACGCGCTTTTTACCGAAATACTTCTCGGCGTTGCGATGATTTTTCTGTCGGTAAACGCTCTTCTCCCCGTGATAGAATACGTAAAAAGCCTTGACGTCTCCCGCAGTTCGGGAAACATGCTTGAAATCCTCTTTAAATGCACTGCCGTCGCATTTCTCTTTTCGACGGCGTCGTCGATTTCAAAGGACTGCGGCGAAGCGGGACTTGCTTCAAAAATCGAACTTTTGGGAAAATGCCTCGTCATCTCGCTTTCTCTTCCGCTTATAAAAACCGCATTTTCCGAAATTACCGGAATAATATCGGGATAATCATGAAAAAAACCGTTGTTTTAATTTTACTTTTTACCGTCATTCTTGTTCCCGTCTGTAAAAGCGAAAATCTTCCCGGAATATTGAGTTCGGGACTTGAAATAACCGATACGCAGAGCGCTTTGACGACAAACGAGCTCGTTCTCGACGCGCTCAACGCGCAAAACGTGTTTTCGTATTTTTACGAAAGCGTAAAAAGCGGTTTTTACTCTCTCCGAAGGACCCTTGCCGTCATTACGGCGGTATTGTTTATCTCGGCGTTAATCTCGGTTTTTGAGAAAAATCTTTCGTCGGGCGGCGATTTACTTATCTTTTCGTCAATGCTGTCCGCCGTTCTTCTGACTCTCGACGTCATAAAGCCGATTTACACGAGTATTGTAAATTACGTCTCGTCTTATTCCGCTTTTCTTACGGCAATGTCGGGCGCGATGGTTTTGTCGGAGAGCTTCACTCGCCCCGTTTCAAGCGCCGCCGGTGCCGCTTCCTGCGCCTTTATCGTGTCTCTTATCCAGCAGCTTTCGGTGAATATTATTATTCCCCTTTCCAAAATCGTGCTTTCCCTATCGGTCTTATCCTCAATAATGCCCGAAAACCGGCTTTCGGGCATAACCAACTTTATTAAATCCTTTTGTATCTGGTTTTTGGGCGTAATTTTCGCTCTGTTTTCGGGAATTCAGTCGGCGATAATCAAAATAAGCGCGGCAAACGACAGCCTGATTTTCAGAGGACTTAGATTCTCCGCCGCAAAACTTGTTCCCGTTGCGGGAAATATGTTGAGCGAGAGCATAAAAACCGTAAGCGCAAGCGTAGCATTGATAAACAACGTATGCGGCGGATTCGGAATCGCCTACCTGATTTACGTCTCAATTCCAGTATTCGTCTCCGTTTTTATCGTGAAATTCTCCGTCCTCGCGCTCCTTTTAGTATCAAAAACCGCAAACCTCTCAAAGCACGCCTCTTTTTTTGACGGAGTAAATTCGGCGATTAACATAATCCTTGCAATAGTACTGTTCTCCGCCGTATGCGGAATAATAATTTTCTCCGCATTCATAAGCGGCGTGGTGTAGTATATGAATTCCGTATCAGTTTACATAATTAAGATAATAACGGTCGCCTTCGCCTCGGTTTTATGCGAGGCACTGACCGATTCACGTATGGCAAACGCCGTAAGATTTGTCTGCGGCATATGCATATGCGTTACGATTTTTTCGTTTTTATCCTTTCAAGGCGGAGACGTCTTCGATATACCTTTTCCCGTATCGGACATCTCAGTCGCCGAGGGTACGGACGTATACAAAGAAAAGCTCTCGTCGGAGCTTGAAAATCAAATATCCGCCGACATTTACGAAAACTTTGGAATAATGCCGGACGGCGTACGCATAAATATTAGTATGGAAAACGAAAGCGTTACGGTTAAGAGAATTGACGTCTCGTTTGCAAAAGCGCTTTCGGAAGCGCAAAAGAAAGGAATATCGGACCGCGTGCGCGATTTGTTCGGCGTTTCAGTCAATTTTATCGGGAGTAAAACGGAAAATTGAGAGATTTCAACAAAATTCTGTCAGACAAAAAAATAATTATCTTTCTTGCGGTATGCGCTGTCGGTATTTTACTTATAATCCTCGGAAACGTCTTTGCGAAAAGCAATTCCGACAGCCTTTCAAAAAGCGATACGCTCCCGGTTGACGAATACGTAAGCGGACTTGAAGAGCGCCTGAGGGAAACCGTCTCGTTTATCGACGGCGCCGGAAGCACGAAGGTATTTATCACGCTCGACAGTTCTTACGAGACGGTATATGCGAACAATTCGAGCATAAACGAGAATGCAGAC
>JAGADB010000061.1 GCA_017613815.1 Clostridia bacterium
CCAAAAACTCACCGTAAGCCGCCGCCGTTGCCGCGTCGGAAAGCGCAACGTCGCTCACGAGTCCTTCCTGACTTAACGTCGCGGGCGCTCTGCCGTCGCGTACCGAAAGCTTTACGGTCTGGGACGAGCCGTCTTCGAGCGAGAGTGTTAAGTTATATGTCGCCGACGCCTTGCCCGTGTATTTTGCGGGCACGAACGCGAAGGAATAGCCTCCCGTCGCCGAGCGGTAAACGTTCAGCTCTGACGGAACGGAGTAATCGCACTCGGCAAACAGCTTGTCGCCGTCGTTGAAGTTCTGCATTTTCAGTATCGTAAAGTCGCCCTTGCTTACCACGCCCTTGTAGATGAGGGAATAGGTCGGCGCGACGTCGTAGAGGACAGTCGTCTTGTAGTTTATCGTGCCGAAGCATTCGGCGCCCTCTTCCTCATTCCAGGTTGCCGTGATGACCGCGTCGTAATATACGTCGTCGGGGGACATGGTGGAGGCGTTGATGACGTTTTCAAAAGCGCCGGAATGTTTTTTCTCACCGCCGTGCACGAGGGTTACGGTTACCGTGTCGGGCTGTTTTTCGGACGAGAACGAAAGTGTTCCTATGTCGGACAGACTTATGATGAACGGGTCGCTTTCGGCAGAACCTGAAATTTCCGCGGCATATACGTTTCCGTCAGCCGCAACGTAGCTCCACGTTCCGTCGGAAGCGTAGGCGGTGTACGTCTTTCCGCTGCCCTTTGTCTGGGTAACGGACGGGATTACGGACAGCGTGTTTATGCTCGAATATTCCGCTCTTTTAAGAAGCTCAAGCGCGTCTTTTGAGTCAATGAGATAATATTTACCCGCCTCGTCGGTGAAGATACAGCCGTCGGCAGCGTTTGCTATGTAAAAATTATATTTTTTGGTTACGTCGTCGGTCTCGTTTACCGTAACGGTAAAAGGAGCAACGTTCGACAAATCCTTGAAATCCGCGTCGATAAGCCGCGCGTTTTCTATGGCGTTCGTGTAAACCGAGAAATCCTCTTCATTTGTAAACGAAAAGTCCGCGTTTTCGGACGAAGGCAGAGAAACGGCAATTTCGTTTATCCTGTGAAGAATGACCGACGTGTTGTCCGTGCGCGCGCTTATAATGCACGCGATAACCGTCGGAAGAATGACGGCAAGCGCGATTATAAATATCGCAAATTTGTTCTTTTTGCTGAAAACAGTGCTGTTCATAAGACCTGTCCTTTCGAAAACGAAAATAAAACGCCGTTACATATATATTATATAATCTATTGCACGTTTCGTCAAGGCAAAAAAATCAATATTGAAATAAAAATAAAGGAAAATAAGGTAAAATAAGGAAAAAGAAAACTTACGAAATGAATTCGTCGATATCCTCGAACGCAAGATTGTCGTTTAAAGCAAGGTTTATCGCATACCCTATCAGCTTTGAGGTTTCTTTTATTATGCGGTCGGTCTCCTTCGGCGTTACGAAAAAGTCGCACGCCCCCGACGACAGCGCCGAAAAAAGCTTTTCGAGAACGGGAAAATCGTCCTTTTTTTCCGTCATTCCCGATTTTTCGGCGGTCTCCTTCAATATGTCGTAAGCGAGCGTCGACGCGTCGACGACTGTCGGAACGCCTATGCTTATGACGGGAATGCCGAGCGTGCGCATGCTTATCTCCTTTCGCGCGTTGTTTATCCCCGAGCCGGGGGAAATGCCCGTGTTTGAAATCTGCACCGTGCAGGCAAGCCTCGATAACCTCATGGATGAAAGCGAGTCCACCGCTATGACGAAATCGGGCTTTGTCAGCTCCACCGCGCCCTTTATTATTTCCGCCGCCTCAATGCCGGTGTTTCCCGACACTCCCGGGCATACGCATAAGGTCTCCCTCATACCGAACTCGTCGAAAAGAGAGGGGTTTGAAGACTTGATGTGGCGCGTTACGATAAAGTTTTCGGCGGTAATGGGACCGGTTGCGTCGGCGGTAATCGACTTGTTGCCGAGCGCCGCAAGCAGGCAGGACTTGTCTTTCGGCGGAATGAAAACGCGCAGGTACTCGGATATGACGAGAGAGGCGCGCTTGAAAGTTTCCCTGTCCGACAGCCAGATTTTGCCGATATCGACGGTAAAATATCTGCCGACCTGCTTTCCCGACGCCTTTTCGCCGTTTCGGTCCAGAACTTCGAGGACGTGGCAGGAAAATCCATTTTTGTTTTCGTCGCGCGAGATAAGTCCTTTTATCTGCTTTCCCCTTTTTTCCGAGACGATTTCGCAGACCTCGTCGGCAAGGTCGGTTCTCCTCATGAAATTTGAAAAAGAATTCGTCATTTTCATAATCCTTTCGGTACGCGGCGGGTTACGCGGAAAATGCGTAAATATGCGCTGCGCATAAAAATATTTGCAAAAATTTGTAAAAAATTTGATTTTAGACTTGTATTTTTTTCAAAAGCGTGATAGAATACATAAGAATAATAATGAAATAGTGTTTTTACACAGATACGGGGAGGTGAAGATTTTGCCAAACATTAAGTCCGCAAAGAAACGCGTAAAGGTAACGGCTTCAAAGACGTTGCAGAACCAGATGTTCAAGACAAACTTCAAAACAACACTCAAGAAGTTTGAAAAGGCTGCCGAAAGCGGAGACAAAGCCGCAGCGGAAGCATGCTATAAAGAAGCGGTCAGCAAACTTGACAAGGCAGTCGCAAAGGGCGCTCTGCATATCAACGCGGCAGCGAGAAAGAAGAGCCAGTTTACAAAGAAGCTCAACGCAATGAAATAATTAAAAAAAGCAGTTCAAATCCGCCGGTAACGGCGGATTTTTGCTTTTTTTACAAAACGTTGCCGAAACTTATCCCTTCGTCAAAGACGATATGAGAAAGAACGTTGCGCAGAGAAGCAAGACTTGCGGCGTAATCTGCATATTCGCCGCCGTAAAAATATTCCTTTGCGCATAAAAGGGCTTCCGAGAAATCGGAGGCCTTTTGGTGTTCCAGCACCGAAAAAATATATTTTTCTTTCGATTCCCATTCGGAAGAAATGCGCTCAAGCAGTAAAAGCGACTCCTTTTTCCGGGAATCCGACAGGTTTTCCGCCTCTTCTGCCGTTTGCGGAAGCTTTAAGAGAAGCGCGTCGGTTTCCTTGAAAAATCTGTTTATGAAAAAGGCGTTGAAGATTACGAAAATAATGACCGCGGCAAGAAGTAAAACCGCCGTTAAAAGAGATTTCATTTTTCCCCTCCGCTGTTTTTACGAAAAGAAAGGGCGCTTCCGTCTTTTTTTACGATATATACGTTTTTTGCGTCGTCAATTCCCATATACAGCACGTCCTTTTCGCTTTCAAAGCCGTTTTCGGACAGGATTTTGTAAATCCCGTCCTTTTTTTCGCATGCGGCGGGCAGTTCTTTTGCATTCAGCTTTCCGTCGGTTATGACTGAGTGCTCAACTCCGCATTCTTCGACGCTTGCGTCAAGGTCATTCGCGCTCGGAGGCGCGGAACGTGCTTTGGGTATAATTGAAATTGTGCCGTTTGGCTCTAAAAACGCGTATTCCACGTCGGAAAGAGAGGAAAGCCCCGAAAGGCGCATGGCGCTCGTGAGCTCGTCAAAGGAAATTCTCGCGTTTTCCATTTGGTTTCTGTCGATTTTCCCTTTTCTTATGAGCGCGAGCGCGTTTCCCGTCGTAAAGCGCTTGAAAAAGCGGGATTTTATGTTGATAAACGAAAAAAACACTTCGAGGGATACCAGCGCAACGCAGGAAATAACGCCGTACAAAAGCGGAATTGCGCTGTTCGATACCGGCTGGGTCGCATATTCGGAAATCATAAACGCCGTTACGAATTCCGTAAGCTCAAGCTGCCCTATCTGCCGCTTTCCCGTAATTCTCATGATTACGAGCACAAATACGTAGATTATAACCGTTCTCAAAAAAACGTTTGCCATAAATTCCTCTTCAAAATAAACTTTATCATTATTTTTTCCCCGAACTTTACAAATATTCATATTTTTCGGGCGCTTCCTCCCGCATAATGCGAGCATTTTTCCAATATATTTATAGAAAAAGCACAAAATGAAAAGGGAGAGGGAAATGATTTATTCAAAGATGGTTTTTCCTCGGAAAGAAAAAGAAAATACCGGAATATCCCGCGAAGATAATTTGAAATCGGCGGAAGAAGCGTATTATAAGGAAATTGCGGAAAAAGCGCAAAGCGAAAAGGAAACCGACGGGAAAATCTTTTTGTTTCTCCTCGTGGTCTTTGCGTGCTTTCTCTCGTTTATATTCGGAGTATCATTTCAAAAAAGCGGTTTTCAGAATACGCTTTTTCTCATAAATACCGTGTCGGCAGGCAGAATTCCGACGGAATTCCGAAAATATAAAGCGCTTTCCGACGGCAAAACCTATAAAACCGTCTACGAAAAATTTAAGAGCGAAGAAAGCGGAGACGGGGAATTTTACGGCGAAAAATTCAGGGAAGACGGGGATTTTCTCTATCTCGGAGAACAGAAAAGCGCCGAAATTCAGGCGTCGGCGGAAGTAAATACGGTATTGTCCGTCGACGGAGAAACGCTCAAACCCGTCATAAGCAGAAACGTCTCGTCTTACGGAGAGCTTTCGCTTTCAAACGAGACTGAATTTTCCCCCGACCTTGAAAAACTCTCGGAAGGCACGCCCGAAGCGCTTTGCGGCATTGACCTTAATCTCCCTACGGTGCTGGTGCTTCACACCCACGCGACCGAAAGCTACGATATGGGAAAATACGACGGATACTACGACGAAAACGCGCCGACGAGAAGCGAAAATATAAGCGAAAACGTCGTCGCCGTGGGGGAAAAATTGTGCGAAACGCTCGAGGACTTCGGAATATACGCGCTTCACGACCAAACGCTCTGCGACAAGGAGTCGTACGTCTATGCCTATAATAAGTCGAAGGAAATTGCGAAAAAATATCTCGACGAGTACCCGTCGATAAAGCTTGTAATAGATCTGCACCGGGATTCGATAGTTTCTCCCGACGGCGCAAAGACAAAGCCGGTGTTCGACTACGCGGGAGAAAAGACTGCGCAGCTGATGTTCGTGGTCGGCACCGACGACGCCGGCGCCGACCACGAACATTGGGAG
>JAGADB010000062.1 GCA_017613815.1 Clostridia bacterium
CGCCTGTTGCGCCTGTGTACTTGAAGCTCGAGCTTGTAATCGTTGCGATTACTTTGTCTGCAAGAGACGAAGGATCAATCGTTACGTCGTTGATGCCTGCGGCCTTCATTGCTTCAAATATAACCTTTACCGCGTCGTAGCCGTCTGCTGCGAACTGGTCCGGCGTATCGCCGTATTTTTCCTTGAACGCCTTAACGAACGATGCCGTTGCGGGAGCGTCGCTGTTAACGTCGAAAGGAGTTATGTATTCAACGGTATTCGTAACCGTCTCGTCGATCTGGTCTGCCACGCCGTCAAGACCGTCGCATCCGAAGATGAGCGCGTCGCTTCCCTTTGCTACCGCTGCCTTTGCTATAAGGCCTGCTTCCGTGTAGTATATCGGAAGGAAGATAACGTCGCAGTCTTTGAGAGCTTCAACCTGAGTCGAGAAGTCTTTCTTGTTTTCTGCGTCGAACGTCTGAACCTTGAATTCTGCGCCGAGTTTTTCCATTTCAGCCTTGAACGCGTCGAAAATACCCGAAGAATAAGGATCGCTCGTATCATAGATAACGCCTACGTTTTCGTACTTATCTACGAATTCCTGTGCCGCGAGAACGCCCTGGTCGGGGTCGCCGAAGCAGATTCTGAATGCGTTTGCGTTTTCAATTACGTTTGCCGCCGATGCGGAAGGCGTAATGAAGAACACGTTGTCGTTCTTTGATTTTTCAGCGAACGATGCGCATGCGCCCGACGTTACGGAGCCGAGAGAAATCTGCATGCCTGCTTCGTAAAGCATATCGTAGCCGGATGCCGCGTCTGCGGGTTCAGCTTTGTCGTCTTTCATGTCGAACTTGAAAGTAACGCCGTTGAGACCGCCTGCCGCGTTGATTTCTTCAATTGCAAGCGTTGCGCCCTTCTGTACGGAAATGCCGTAGCTGGAAGCTCCGCCCGTAAGAGGACCGGTTGCGCCGATAAAGTATTCGGTGTTATTTGCCGCGTAGGATTTGCTGCCCTGTTCTTTTTCGCATGAAGCAAGACACAATACGATCATTGCCAATGCAAGAACTACTGCAAAAATTTTTTTCATTGTTTTTTCCCCCAAAATTAATATATAATTTTTTCAGTTTTTTCTGAAATATTATGTTAATAATATTACACAATTTTTATTAATTTGTCAAGCATTTCTTTGAGATTTCCGTTCATTCACGCAAAAATTTCAAATTGCTTATCAAATTTATTCACATTTTGCGTTATTTATGCCGTTTTTTATGTAATTTTCATCTCATACTCTGAAAATTATGTCCTTATACGTCGGTACCGGCCACATATCCGACGGCATAATCTCCTCGGCGCCGTCAATGAGCTTTCTCATACCGTCCATTATCGGAATTATGCTGTTTTTGAAGTACTCCGCCCTTGCAAGCGGCGTGTTTACCGGCATTTCCGACAGTGCGCGCGTAAGTTTATCCGATTCCGTATAGAGTTTTTTCAGCGCGCCCGAAAGTTTCTTGAACATATCGGTTTCGAACTTCACGTCGGCTGACGCGAACGCCTTTTTCTTTTCGTTCACGCATTTTGCGAGAATTTCGGTATATCTGCTTATCGCGGGAAGTATCAGCGTCTTTGCCATATCGTTCAAGGTTCTCGCCTCGATGTTTACCGTCTTGGAATAGGTTTCAAGCAGTATGTCCGCCCTCGAAAACATCTCTTTTTCCGTGAAAACCTTATGCGACGTGAAGAGTTTTACGTTCTTTTCGTCGGTAAAGTGCGGAATCGCGTCGACTGCCGTCTTATAGTTGAGAAGCCCTCTCTTTTTCGCCTCTTCGCGCCATGCGTCGGAGTATCCGTCGCCGTTGAAGATGATTCTCTTATGCTCTTTTATCGTCTTTCTTATGAGATTATTCAGTTCTTTTGTGAAATCCTTTGCCTTTTCAAGCACGTCTGCGAACTGTTTAAGTTCTTCGGCGACAATCGTATTCAGAACGACGTTTGCGTCGGAAATCGACTGGCTGGAGCCTATCATTCTAAGCTCGAATTTATTGCCCGTGAAGGCAAACGGCGACGTTCTGTTTCTGTCGGTCGTGTCCTTCGGGAAATTCGGCAGCACGTGCACGCCGATTTCCATATTTTTCTTTGCGTTGCGCTTATAGACGGTTCCGGCTTCAAGCGAATCCATTATAGCCGTCAGCTCATCGCCCAAGAACATTGATACAACCGCCGGAGGCGCCTCGTTTGCGCCGAGTCTGCGGTCGTTGCCCGCGCTTGCGACGGAAATTCTTATGAGGTCCTGATATTCGTCGACCGCCTTGATTACGGCTACCAGAAACAGCAGAAACTGTGCGTTTTCGTCGGGCGTCGTGCCGGGGTCGAGCAGGTTTTGTCCCTTATCGGTGGAAATCGACCAGTTATTGTGCTTGCCGCTTCCGTTCAGTCCCTCGAACGGCTTTTCGTTGAGCAGGCACACGAGTCCGTGCTTTTCCGCAACCTTTTTCATGACCTCCATGGTCAGCTGGTTATGGTCGCAGGAGATATTCGCCGTGGTATATACCGGCGCGAGCTCGTGCTGAGCGGGCGCCGCCTCGTTATGCTTTGTCTTTGCGAGCACGCCGAGCTTCCACAGCTCCGCGTCGAGGTCCCTCATATATTCCGCCACTCTCGTCTTTATCGTGCCGAAATAGTGGTCGTCCATTTCCTGTCCCTTCGGCGGTTTTGCGCCGAAAAGCGTTCTTCCCGTGAATATGAGGTCTTCTCTTTGCTCGTAATACTTTTTATCTATAAGGAAATATTCCTGCTCCGCGCCGACGGTTGCCAGCACCCTCTTTACCGAGGTTTTTCCGAAGAGTTTCATTATTCTGAGCGCCTGCGCGCTTAAATCTTCCATCGAGCGCAGGAGCGGCGTTTTTTTGTCGAGCACTTCTCCGCCGTAGGAGCAGAAAACCGTCGGTATGTAAAGCGAATCGTCCTTTATGAACGCGTATGACGTCGGGTCCCACGAGGTATATCCGCGCGCCTCGAAAGTCGTGCGCAGTCCTCCCGACGGGAACGACGACGCGTCGGGCTCGCCCTTTATCAGTTCTTTTCCGGAAAACTCCATAATGACCTTGCCGTCGGGCGTGGGGGATATGAAGCTGTCGTGCTTTTCGGCGGTAATGCCCGTAAGCGGCTGGAACCAGTGCGTATAATGGGTGGCGCCTTTTTCCACAGCCCAGTCCTTCATGGCGTTTGCTATGATATTCGCAAGGTTTATGTCAAGGTCGTTGCCTCTGTCTATCGTCTTTCTCAGCGACTTATAAACGTCCTTGGGAAGTCTTTCTCTCATTACCTCGTCGTTGAAAACGAGACTTGAAAACATTTCCGGTACGTTCGTCATATGGGGTACTTCCTTTCTTTCGAATTATGTAAACGGTTTTTGCCTGATTTTGTAAATTGCAATCCTCTTATTATGATACCGCAGATGCGGAAATTTGTCAAGTATTTTGGTTTTTCCGCACTTTATCCGTCGGCGTTTTTACGGTTTTTAAGCTTTAATTTTGCGAAATTTACATAAATCAGCGCGACGAGAAACAAAGACACGTATCCGAACACCGAAAAGACTGTTGCGACGAGGTTTGAAAAGCCGAAGCAGCTGAGCAGAAACACAAGGAAGGTCGCCGCAAACGCCGAGAATACGTGATGCTCCCTTACGATCTTAAAGTGGTCGGAAAAATACGTCAGCACCGGCACGAAGCAGGAGAGCGACGCTCCGCTCATCGCGATAAAGAGCAGTCCGGCGTAGACGTACATAAATACGTCCGAGATATTTCCCGCCGATTCGAGCATGGGAAGCTCCGCCTGCATGGAGCCGGGGTTTACCGCCATGGAATATATCACGCACAGCGCGACCGCGAGCAGTCCCGCCATTCCGAAAACTATTCCCCATACGGTATGGGAGTCCTTTTTCGCCTTTTTGCTTATGGGGCAGAGCACGCCGAGCGCGCAGAATATATTGTATGAAGCGAACAGAAGCGCGCCCGCAAGCCAGCCCGAAAACAGTATATTTCCGCCTTCGGAAACCTCAAAAGACGGCCTTACCGACGGATGAAGAAAGAAATTCAGCGCCGCCGTCGCAACCGTCATTACCGCGAGCAGCGGCACGATATACGAAAAGACCTTTACGAGTCCGTCTATACCTTTTATTGCGATACACGCTATAATTATGCAGAAAATGAAGCTTCCGCCTATATACGAGCGGTAAAGTCCCGAAAGTTTCTCAAAAAGCGCGCCTGCGCCCGCCGCCATCACGACGTAGGTGCCGAAATACATAACCATTTCAAACGCCGCGACGATTTTGGCGAAAAATTTGCTTTCGCCCGCAATTACCTTATCTATTTCCGATATTCCCGTAATTCTCACGTATTTTGCTATAACCATTCCCGTAATTCCGAGAAACGCGATTGCCGTAACAATGCCGTACAGACCGTTTATTCCGAATCTGGCGAAAAACTGGTACAGTTCCTGCCCCGAAATGTATCCCGCTCCGAGAAAGCTTCCTATGAACGAAAAACAGTATGCCGCAAGAGATATTTTCTTCATTTCTTTCCTCCGAAAAATCATACGATTATTATATCAAATATGTCTTTTTCAGTCAACATCATTTGCATTTAATATATTTTGCAAAACGGTGCATACTATTCACGGAGTTTTCTCCGAATTTATTTTGAAAGGTAAGATTTATATGTCTAAAATTTCATGCGACGTCGCCCACTGCGAATACAACTGCTCGGGCGGCTGCAGACTTTCCGTTATAAGCGTCGAGGGCTCCGACGCGTACGCACACGACGAGACGCTGTGCGACAGCTACACCGACAATTCCGAAAGCGGCTGCGTAAACTGCGTTCCCGAGGACTGCGCCTGCAATAACAGCGAAATAGAATGCGACGCGGAGGAATGCAGATACAACGAGGATTTCCGCTGCACTTCCGACAGGGTTTCCATAGGCGAAAACGACGCCTGCACGTGCAGTGAAACCTGCTGCAGAACCTTCTCGCTTAAATGATTTTTCTTTTGGGGTATGTTTTGCATATCCCAAAAGATTTTTATAAGCAAATAATTTCAAAAAATACTTGACAAAACAGCCCTTATATGATATTATAATAAAGCTGTTTTCAATATGCCCCTGTAGCTCAGTAGGTAGAGCACATGACTTTTAATCATGGTGTCCGGAGTTCGACTCTCCGCAGGAGCACCAAACCGGCTGTGCCGGATTATTTTTCGCATGCCGAAGTATTTCGGCATGCTTTTTTATTATTTATTTCCTTGACAACCACCGCATTTTAGAGTATTATTTTATTATAAGCGATGAAACGGAGGTGAAGCCGTGAATATTACGTCGGTTCAGAATCTTCTCGAAACGGAAAGTCTCGGGAGAAACTTCGTATTTCTCAATTCGGTCGATTCGACGAACAACTACATAAAAGACAGATGGCAATTCTTGAAGCACGGCTGCACAGTCGTTGCCGAAACTCAGCTTTCCGGCAGGGGAAGAACGGGAAAATCTTTCTATTCGCCCCCGAAAACCGGACTTTATATGAGTTTCCTTCTCCGCGGAAAAAAATACGCGTCCGACGCCCTCATTACCGCAAAAATGAGCTATGCGCTCTGCAAGGCGGTAGACAAGCTCACGGACACAACTTCCGCCGGAATAAAGTGGGTAAACGATATATACGTTTCCAACAAGAAAATCGCGGGAATACTCTGCGAAAAGGTTTCCGACGGCAGAGACGAGGCGGTAATCGCCGGTATCGGCGTTAATTTCTCGCTTGACAAACTCTCGCTTCCGTCGGACATCAAAAACACGGCGGGAAGTCTTCGCGACATTACGAAAAAGAAGCTTCACCGCTCGGCTCTCTGCGCGTATATACTCAACGAGGTTGAAAAATTATATTCCGAAGATTTAAGCGACAAAAAGTTCATTTCGGAATACAGAAGCCGCTCCATAGTTCTCGGAAAAGAAATAACCGTAATAAAGGGCGACAAAAAGTTAAGGGCTGCCGCGATAGACGTCGATTCAAACGGCGCGCTCGCGGTGAGATACGAAAACGGCTCTACGGAAAAACTCTCGTCGGGCGAGATAAGCATAACCGTCTGACGAAAGTCATATATTACCGCAATTTTGGGGCGTAGCCAAGCGGTAAGGCACCGGACTTTGACTCCGGCATTCGCTGGTTCGAATCCAGCCGTCCCAGCCAAAAAATCAGCATCGAAAGATGCTGATTTTTTTATCCATTGCGAAAGCAATGGTATATCATCAACGCTCGAAGTGCGTTGTATCTCATCAGTCCGAAGGACTGTATATCATCACGGCGGAGCCGTGTATTTCCTATTTCTTTCGCAATGATGATATACAAGACTATGTCTTGGTGATATACAATTTCTCCGAAATTGATGATATACAATGCTACGCATTGATTTAAAAACCCCCGCCATACGGCAGGGGTTTATTTTATTCACCAAAATCATAAAAATCCGTATCCGCTCCGGCGGATTTCTTAACTTGTTTCGGTTTTTTCGGCTTCATGAGTTTAAGATCCGTATCGGCAAACTCCTCTTTTCCCGTTTCGACGGTCGTTATTGTGAGTTCGTCCGGAAATAAATCATCGTCGCCCAAATATATTCCTTCCGTAACGTACAAATCCTCGTCGTCGCCTTCGGACGCTTCGAGCATGTGTATGAGCATCATCTTTTCTTCAAAATCCGGGTCGTCGGGGTCAGGGAAAAATCCGTGCGGTTTTTTGGCGGTTTTGCCTTTTTGGGCGCGGCTTTTCCCGGTGCCGGCTTTTTTATCAAGCCTGCCCCCGATATTTTGAAACAATTTGCCGAAAAAGCCTTTTCCCATACTGATTTCTCCTGATTTTCTGTTTTTATATCTGCTTCAACGGATGAGGATGTACCTGACACATATTAAAGAATAAACCATCTACATATGGAACCGACCAGGGAAATATACCGGTTGTACTGATAAAATACATAAATTATGCTCATCAACCATTCCCATGGTCCTAAGCCCTCTTCCAATGGTTCTAATACTTTTTCCACCGATTCAAAACCCTCATCAGATTGTTCTAAAACCCGATCTAAAGCCTCGCCCCAGGCATCATACGTTTTTTCATTAACCTCATCCACCGGTTCTAAAAACTCAAACACCCGATCTAAAACCTCGCTCAAAACATCAGACGCTTTGTCTTCCCTGTCCTTTTTTTCTTTTAAGTCATTAAGGATATCCTGTTCATATTCCGTAAACTCGTCAAAAGAATCAATATATACTATACATTTGAATTCCTCAAGCTTGCCGATTCTGTAATTGTTTTCTTTTTTTCTATTCGAATACCTCCTATCATTTTTAGTTACCAATTCTTCGGGAAAATCGGTTATGAGAACCTTACACAGATTACTCTTTGCGTATACAACGGCATAACCGTCCGCCGAATAGAAATATAAATCATGACCGTCATATTTATGATTATATTCATGACTTAGAATTACATCTAACGCATAGGAATTTTCCGCAATCACCAATTCGTCAACACCGGCACAATGCACCATTTGAAACATTCCGTCCCCGACATGCCCGCGATAATCTCTGCCATAGGGATTTCCGTATTTTTCCTCGTTCAATGTATATGATTCGTCGTCAAACGAAAGGGCTGCCAAAACCAAAAAACAAGTTATCAGAATCCACAACCACGAACGCTTTTTCATGATTACCTCCGTACAGTAAACTTATACGAGTTTATTTTACAGTTAAAATGATATATCAAACGGCGAAATTTGTCAAGAAAGAAAAGAAAAACCTGCCGAGAGGCAGGTTTTTTCCTGTTATCATTAAAGCAAAATACATATAAGTCCGTTTGAGCCCTCGTTTATGATTTTCTGCAAGGTGCTTGTGAGTTTCATGCGTGCGTCGTACGGCATATGTGCGAGTTTTGCGTTTAGTCCCTCGTTTACGAGCTCGTGGAGCGATTTTCCGAAAATATTGGATTCCCATATACTTGCGGGGTTTTCCTCGAACTCTTTGAGCAGAAATTTCACGACGTCCTCCGACTGTTTTTCGCTTCCGACAATGGGGCTGACTTCGGTCTGTATATCCGCCTTTATCATATGTATCGACGGAGCGGACGCGCGCAGTTTTACGCCGTAGCCGCCCGGCTGTTTCACGATTTCCGGCTCCTCGAGCTTCAGATCCTCGACCGACGGCGTTACTATTCCGTAGCCCGTCTCGTTTACCTGTTTCATAGCGGACGAAAACTTATCGTATTCCTTTTTCATCTCGGCAAGCTCGCTCATAACGTACATAAGCGACTCCTCGCCGTCGATTTCAAAGCCGGTTTTATCGGAAAGTATCTTATAGAAGGATTCCTCCGGCACGTCGATTTCAAGGTTTGCCTTTCCGCACGACAAATCTATATCTTTGAGTTCTATCGACGCGTTATACTCGTCTTCGGTGAGGTTTTCGAAGTTTTTCCTCACCTCGCCGACCTTGGAGATTTCTCCCGCTCTATTGAAAATATCCTCGAAAATCCGCTTTTTGAGCGGGTGCTCGTCTTCGAGGGAGTTCATCCATTCGGGAAGCGCAAACTTAAGTTCTTTTACGGGAAATTCGAGAAGCACGAGTTCGAGGATATTCTTTATATCCTTTTCGTCGAGTTCAACGCAGCTGACGAGCGCGACGGGCACGTCGAATTTCTCCTCGAGTTCGAGTGCGGTATCTATGGCGCTCTTTTCCGACGGAAGTGCTGAATTGAGCACTATCACGAACGGTTTATTCTGCGCTTTGAGTTCGTTTATGGCGCGTGTTTCCGCCTCGATATAGTTTTCGCGGGGGATTTCGCCTATACTTCCGTCTGTCGTTACGAGTATTCCTATTGTGGAGTGCTCGTTTATGACCTTTTTGGTGCCGATTTCAGCCGCTTTTTCAAACGGGACCGGCTCGTCTGACCACGGAGTCATGACCATTCTCGGTTTATCGTCCTCGACATGCCCCATGGCGCCCGGAACCATATAGCCGACGCAGTCTATCATCTTTACTTTCAGCGACGCGTTATCGGACACGCGGATTTCCACGGCGTCGTTGGGTATAAATTTCGGCTCGGTCGTCATAACCGTCTTTCCGGCGGCGCTCTGCGGGAGTTCGTCCCTTGCCCTGTCCCTGTTATTTTCGTCGGGAATATTCGGCAGCACGAGGGTATCCATAAATTTCTTTATGAACGTCGATTTTCCCGTCCTTACGGGTCCTACCACGCCGATATAGATATCTCCGCCCGTTCTTTCGGCAATATCGTTATACAGTTTTGTATGAGTCATATAATATCCTCCCGGTTCTTATTATGAGTCGTTTCTCTGTATCAATATATTTGCCTTCCTGCGTTTTTATTCCTTTTTTGCGTTTTTTAAGCAAAAAAGACACGGATTTTTCCGTGTCTTTTTTATTTTTTATCGGTTTATTACTTTACGAGCTCGATTATCGCCATTTCGGCGCCGTCTCCGCGTCTGGGACCTATTTTGAGCACTCTTGTATAACCGCCGTTTCTGTCTGCGTACGACGGCGCGATTTCATTGAAGAGTTTTACCACAACCGCTTCTTTTGTTATAAACGAAAGGGCCTGTCTCTTTGCCGCAAGAGTATTCTTTTTGCCTAAAGTAATCATTTTATCCGTAAGCGCACGTAATTCCTTCGCTCTGTATACGGTCGTTTCGAGTCTGCCGTTTTCAAGCAGGTACGTAACGAGGCCTTTGAGCATCGACATTCTTATGTCGGTAGGACGTCCGAGTTTTCTTGTTCCTGGCATTTTTACTCCTCCTTCTTGAGTAGATATTATACCGATTTCTTATTCGGTATCGGTAAAAACAGTATCGGTTCAGTCTTCATCCTTTTTAAGCGCAAGTCCGAGGGAATGAAGCTTCTGGATTACTTCTTCCATAGACTTCTTTCCGAGGTTTCTCACCTTTCCGAGCTCTTCCTCGGTCTTATTTACAAGGTCTTCGACTGTATCTATGCCGGCACGCTTCAAGCAGTTGAATGAACGCACTGACATGTCAAGCTCCTCAATAGTCATCTCCAACACTTTTTCTTTTACCGTCTCGTGTCTGTCAATCAATATTTCCGTCTTCTTTGCGTCGTCTGACAAGTCTATGAACAGACTGAGATGCTCATTGAGAATCTTGGCAGCTAAAGATATAGCTTCCTTTGCCGAAATCGTTCCGTCTGTGAGAACTTCAAGCGTAAGTTTATCGTAGTCGGTCATATTGCCCACACGCGTATTCTCAACCGTGTAGTTTACTTTATATACCGGCGTATATATCGAATCCACGCAGATAAGTCCTATCGGCGGGTTCTGCATAAGCGCCTTGTTCTTTTCGCCCGACACGTATCCTCTTCCGTGGCCGAACGTAAGCTCCATTTTGAGACTTCCGCCCTTTTCCACGTACGCTATGTGCTGGTCCTTGTTCAATATTTCAATATCCGCATCGCACTTGATATCGCCCGCCGTTACTTCGCCCTCTTCGGTCGCTTCGAGGAACACCGTTTTGGGTGCGTCGGTGTGCAGTTTCGCCGTGATGCCTTTGATATTCAGTATTATTTCGGGAACGTCTTCCTTAACATTGGGGATTATAGAGATTTCGTGCAACACTCCGTCTATCTTTACGCTTGTCGCCGCTACGCCCGGAAGTGAGCTGAGCAGTACTCTGCGAAGGGAATTTCCGAGTGTTGTGCCATATCCTCTCTCCAACGGTTCTATGACGAACTTGCCGTAGGACCCGTCGGATTTTAATTCTACTGTTGTTATATTTGGTCTTTCTATTTCTATCATTGCCTGAAACCTCCCCTTTTTTATAACTTTTTATACTCTTCGTTCAAAAGGTTATGAATTCTTTGAATACAACTCAACGATGAAGTGTTCTTCAAACGGGAAGTCAATATCCTCTCTTGTCGGAAGCTTTGTAACCGTCGCGGTTACGTTCTGCTTGTCAACATCAATCCATGCGGGGAACGTGCGGTTATCGAGATTTTCAACGAGCGACTTTATCTTTTCGGACTTCTTGCTCGATTCTTTTACCGATATTACGTCTCCGGCTTTTACTATTATTGAAGGTATATCCGCTTTTTTGCCGTTGATTTCGAAGTGGCCGTGGGTTACGAGCTGTCTTGCGTCTCTTCTGCTCTCTCCCATACCCATTCTGAATACTACGTTATCAAATCTGCGCTCGATGAGCGTCAAAAGATTTTCGCCGGTCATTCCTTCTTTTGCGTCTGCTATTTTGAAGTAGTTTCTGAACTGTCTTTCGGATATTCCGTAGTATCTCTTTGCCTTCTGCGATTCGCGCAGCTGGCGTGCATATTCGCTGTTCTTCTTACGTGCCGCGCCGTGCTGTCCGGGTGCTCCCGTACGTCTGTTTATTGCGCACTTCTCGGTATAGCAGCGTTCGCCCTTTGCAAACAGTTTTACGCCTTCTCTGCGGCACAGTCTGCATGCAGGACCTGTATATTTTGCCATGAGTCTTTTTCCTCCTTGTCTTTTTCTTTCGGATTATACGCGTCTTCTCTTGGGAGGACGGCATCCGTTATGCGGGATAGGTGTTACGTCTTTGATGGATACGATTTCAAGACCTGCGGTCTGAAGCGCTCTTATCGCAGATTCTCTGCCCTGTCCGGGGCCTTTTACGAACACTTCCACCGTTTTGAGTCCGTGTTCCATCGCCGCTTTGGCTGCTGTTTCCGCCGCGGTCTGCGCTGCGTACGGAGTCGATTTTCTCGAGCCTCTGAAGCCCATTTCGCCTGCCGATGCCCATGAAATCGTGTTTCCGTTGGTATCGCTTATAGTTACTATCGTATTGTTAAAAGATGAACGGATATGCGCCGAACCTTTTTCTATGTTCTTGCGTTCGCGGCGTTTTCTCGTTGTCGTCTTTTTTGCTGCAACCTTTGCCATATTTTAGTTTTTCACTCCTTCCTTTGCGGACGTGCTTTCACTCCGCAAAAAAGTCAATTATTTCTTCTTATTGGCTATTGTCTTAGCCGGACCTTTACGCGTTCTTGCGTTTGTCTTGGATCTCTGTCCTCTTACGGGAAGTCCCTTGCGGTGTCTTGTTCCTCTGTAAGAATCGATTTCCACGAGACGCTTTATGTTCATTGCAACTTCTCTTCTCAGGTCGCCTTCTACCATATATTCATGTTCGATGGCTTCACGAAGCTTTGCAACGTCTTCTTCCGTAAGATCCTTTACTCTTGTATCGGGATTGATACCTGTTTTAGCAAGTATTTTATTAGAACTTGTACGGCCTATTCCGAAAATATAAGTGAGTCCGATTTCAACTCTCTTCTCTCTCGGAAGGTCTACACCTGCGATACGTGCCATTCTTTTTTTACACCTCGTTTTCTCGTCTTTCGACGTTTGTGGCTTTTATCAGCCCTGTCTCTGCTTATGCTTCGGGTTTTCGCAGATAACCATTACGACGCCGTGTCTCTTGATTATCTTGCATTTTTCGCATATTTTCTTTACCGAAGGTTTAACTTTCATCTTAAATTCCTCCTGTTTTTGAGCTTTTCGCTTACGCTTATTTTGCTCTCCACGTAATTCTGCCTTTCGTAAGGTCATAACTCGACACTTCGACGGTTACCTTATCTCCGGGAAGAATTTTTATAAAGTTCATTCTGAGTTTCCCCGATATATGCGCCGTTACGACGTGCTCATTCGGGAGTTTTACCAAGAAGGTCGCGTTTGGAAGCGCTTCCGTTACTACGCCTTCGAATTCAATTACGTCGTCTTTCGACAAGTTCATCCCTCCATAATCAATTATATTTTTCGAGCAACTGAACGATTTGCCCGTCGTTTACGTCTGTAAGCGTCTCTTTTCCTATTGTTTCAAGGTGGGAAACGCTCTTTTTCTTTGCGTTTGCGGTATTTCTGCCTTTTCCGTTTACGATTCTTGCGAAAAGCTTGCCTTTTTCATCGGTTTCGGTGCTTATCACGGCGTAAACTCTGCCGCGGTCTCTGCCGGACCGGGAGCGGACTATGCTTCCGACGCAAATTTCCGACGTATTATTTACGGTTGTCTTTAATTTTCTTTTTTTATCAAAACTCATACGGCAGTCAGTATTTCGGCTCCGTTTGACGTTATCAAAACAGAATTTTCGTAATGCGCGGACAGTTTTCCGTCTTCGGTTACCACCGTCCAGTCGTTATCGAGCACGTACACTCCGTCTTTTCCGTAGTTGACCATGGGTTCGACCGCAATAGTCATTCCCTCGTAAAGCCTCGTGCCGCGGCCTGCTCTTCCGTAGTTCGGAACCTCGGGGTCCTCGTGGAGTTCAGCCCCCACTCCGTGTCCGACGAATTCCTTTACCACCGTAAAGCCGGCGTTTTCGACGTATTCCTGTATCGCGTGGGATATATCGCCGAGTCTGTTTTCGGGAGAAGCGAATTTTATGCCTTCGAAAAAGCTCTCGCGCGTTATCCTTTCGAGGCGTTTTGCCTCGTCGGACACGTTTCCGCAGAAAAACGTCCTCGCCGCGTCCCCGTGATAGCCTTTGAACTTTGCGCCCACGTCGACCTTCACGATATCCCCGTCGAGAAGTATTCTCTTTCCGGGAATTCCGTGAATGACCTCTTCGTTTACGCTTATGCACGCGCTTGCAGGAAAGCCGTTATAATGAAGGAACGACGGGGAAGCGTTGTGAGAGGTTATCACCTTATGGATTTCCGCGTCTATATGCTGAAGCGAAACTCCCGGTTTAACGAGCTCCCTTGCCGTTTCCAGCGCCAGCGCGGTTATTTTTCCCGCCTCGCGCATAAGTTCTATTTCTTTGTCGTTTTTGATTTTGATCATCTATTCAGTCCTCGATTCCGAGCGCTTCCGCCGTAAGCTTTGTGGTGTCGGACAGTTCTTCCTGTCCGATTACCGTCTTGAGCAGACCTTTTTTTGAATAAAAGTCTTTAAGCGGCTCGGTTTCATTATGGTAGACCGTAAGTCTGTTCTTTACGACCTCCGGATCGTCGTCCTTACGTACTGTAAGCTCCGCTCCGCAGTTATCGCATATTCCTTCGGTCTTCGAGGGATTGTAATCGACGTGATAGGTCGCCCCGCATTTTAAGCAGGTTCTTCTGCCGCTCATGCGTCTTATTATCGCGTCGTCGGACACCTCGATATTGAGCACGACGTCTATTTTTACGCCCATTTTCTCAAGCGCTTCCGCCTGAGGTATGGTTCTCGGAAATCCGTCGAGGATAAATCCGTTTTCACAGTCGTCTTTATCGAGTCTGTCCTTTATTATTCCTATTACAACTTCGTCGGGAACGAGGGAACCCGCGTCAATGTAGCTTTTCGCCGATTTTCCCATATCCGTTCCGTTTTTTATCGCTTCGCGGATCATATTTCCCGTCGAAACTGTCGGAATACCAAGTTTTTTGCTTACTATTTCAGCTTGTGTTCCTTTACCGGCACCCGGCGCTCCGAAAAATATTATATTCATAATAGTTCTCCTGTTTTCGTCTGCGAAACACTCAAAAGGATTATTCGAGGAATCCTTTATAATGACGGAGCGTCATCTGTGCTTCTATTTCCTGTACTGTTTCAAGAACAACGCTTACAAGAATGATCAGTGAAGATCCTCCGAATGCAAGTCCCGAAAGTTTTGTGCTTATCATTCCGAGAATGAGCGGAAGCGTTGCGATTATTCCTAAGAATATCGCGCCGATAAGCGTTACTCTGCCGAGAATTTTGGAGATATAGTCCACTGTCGGTTTTCCGGGGCGGATACCCGTTATAAATCCGCCGTTTTTCTTTAAGTTGTTTGCAACTTCCACGGGGTTAAAGGATATTGCAAGGTAAAAATATGCAAACGCTATAATCAGCACGAAGTAAATTACCATATAAAGCGGCGATTTCATCGAAAAGATGCTGACTATATTGTACCAAATTCCGCTCGTATCCTTAGGCGGGAATATCGACGCTATCGTCGTGGGTATTGCCGCAAGGGAGCTTGCGAAAATTATCGGCATAACGCCTGACATATTGAGTTTTATGGGAAGATACGTGCTCTGTCCGCCGTATACCTTTCTTCCTACCTGGCGTTTTGCGTACTGTACGGCAAGTCTGCGTTCAGCTTCCGTTACGTGTACTATCAAAAGCACCATAAACAGCGTTATCACTATGAAGAGGAGGAATATCGGAAGTCCGTTGTTCCATGCCGTCGTTACCATCGTCGGGAACGATGCCGCGATGTTTACGAACAGTATAATGGAAATTCCGTTTCCTATTCCGTACTCGTTTATCTTCTCGGCGAGCCACATGATTATTGCGGCGCCCGCGCAGTAACACGAAATGATGACTACTTTATCAAAAAACGTGTCGTGTCCGGGAATTATCCAGCCGAGAGCGTTGATATACGCACAGTATCCTATACTTGTCAAAAGTGCAAGACCTACCGTCGCATATCTCGTTATCTGAGTCAGTTTCTTTCTGCCTTCTTCGCCTTCCTTGGACAGTCTTTCGAGTGCCGGGATGGCTATTGTGAGCAGCTGTATTACGATTGAAGCCGTGATATAAGGTGAAATGGAAAGAGCAAATAAAGTGGCTTTAGAAAAAGTTTCTCCTGAGATTATATCAAAGTACTGAAACAATCCCTGAAGTCCGCCTGCGCTTACGCCCGACTGTGCGAGTCCCGCGTATACGAACGGTACCGGGATAACCGAACCTATTCTGAAAAGTACCACTATGAACAGTGTAAACAGCAGTTTGCTTCTCAGTTCGGGAATTTTCCAAGCATTCTTAATTGTCTGTAACACCTTAAATCACCTCTGCCTTTCCGCCTGCGGCTTCTATCTTTTCCTTTGCGGATTCTGATATCTTAGCTGCCTTTACGGTAAGCTTCTTGGTGATTTCGCCTCTTCCGAGTACCTTTAATCCGTCAAGTTCTTTTCTTATTACTCCTTTTTCAAGAAGTATTTCCGCTGAAACCGCGTCGCCGTCATTAAAGAGCTTGTCGAGCGTTTCAAGGTTTACTATCGCATATTCCTTCTTGAAGAGGCTGTTTGAAAATCCTCTCTTCGGAAGTCTTCTGTAAAGCGGAATCTGTCCGCCTTCAAAACCGGGTCTTACTCCTCCGCCGGATCTGGC
>JAGADB010000063.1 GCA_017613815.1 Clostridia bacterium
GCAGATTAAAAAAGGAAAACAAAAAAGCCTCTGAACATAGTTCAGAGGCGTGGTTATTTATATTTTTATTCCTGTACGTCTTCGATATTTTCGGCTTCTCTTACGAGTCCCTCGCTCTTTTGCGAGTTATCCGACCAGATTATCTTTCTCGGGCAGTTCTTTTCGCATTCGCCGCATCCGATACACTTTTCGTAATCTATTTCGGCGACGAAATCGGTAACCTTTATCGCGCCCGTCGGGCAGTTTTTCTCACAAAGTTTACAGCCGATACAGCCGACGTCGCAGACCTTTCGGGTAACGGGGCCCTTGTCTTCCGAGCGGCATCCCACCCAGTGTCTTGCGTCGTAGGGAATGAGTTTTATTATTCCCTTCGGGCATGCCGCAACGCAGGCGCCGCACGCTCTGCACTTATTGTAGTCGACCGCCGCGACTCCGTTTATTATATGAATAGCGTCGAATTTGCACGCCGACGCGCAGGTTCCGAGTCCGATACAGCCGTAGGGGCAGAGTTTGTCGCCTCCGGCAAGTTTATTTGCCGCCTCGCAGTCGGCAATTCCCTCGTATATATATTTTTTCTTTGCGAGCTCATGCGTGCCGGAGCACATTACCTGAGCGCGGAAGCGCTTTCCGTGGCTCGCTTCGACGCCCATTATCTCCGCCATCTTTGCTAAATTTTCGTCGGAAACCGAATGGCAGGCGTTTACCTCCGCCTTTCCCTCGACTATGGCTTGTGCAAGAGCGGCGCAGCCGGTATATCCGCATCCGCCGCAGTTTGCGCCGGGCAGAAGGTCTATGAGCTTTTCAATTCTCTCGTCGGTCTTTACCGCGAATATCCTGCCGGCAAGGGCAAGAATAAGTCCCAAAACTCCGCTGATAACGGCAAAGCAGCCAAGGGCAACGAGTATATTATTCATATTGTCATCCTATCCTTTCTTTTTCGTTATCAGAACGGCAGTTTTATTCCCGAAAATCCTGCGAACGCCATCGCTATAAGTCCCGCCGTAACGAGCGCTATCGGCGTTCCCTTAAAGCTCTTCGGAGTTTCCGCAAGCGCTACTTTTTCGCGGACGAACGAGAAAATCACAATAGCCATCGTAAAGCCGAGCGCCGAGCCGAAGCTGAATATTATCGACGTTACGAAGTTGTAGCCGTTTTGTATGCAGAGCAGTGCGGAACCGAGTATCGCGCAGTTCGTGGTTATGAGCGGAAGGTATATTCCGAGCGCCGAATAAAGCGACGGCACGGATTTACGTAAGAACATTTCGAGCAGCTGCACGAGCGACGCTATTACGAGTATGAACGCAATAGTCTTTAGGTATTCGAGTTCGAACGGCACGAGAACGTAGTGGTAAACGCACCACGTTACCGCCGTTGACACCGTCATGACAAAGGTTACGGCGCATCCCATTCCGACCGCCGTCGACGTCTTTTCGGAAAGCCCCAGAAACGGGCATATTCCCAAAAATCTTGAGAAAATATAGTTATTTATGAGTATTGACGAGATCAGAAGACTGAACATTGCTGCAAGCGACATTATCTGTTACCTTCCTTTCTCTTTGATATAAACGCCTTTACCGCGTTTACAACCGCGATTATGACTCCGAGCGTTACAAACGCGCCCGCCGGCTGCGTAAAGAAGCTTATTCCGGGATAAACGCCCGCGGAAACGTCGATTTCCCATATCGTTCCGTTTCCGATAAGTTCTCTTACCGCTCCGAGAACGCCGAGTGCAAACGTAAAGCCGAGTCCCATGAATAAACCGTCGAGCATAGAGTCAAGCGGCGGATTTTTGGAAGCGTACGCCTCCGCCCTTGCCAAAATTATGCAGTTTACGACGATAAGCGGGATGAAAAGCCCTAAAGACGCGTCGAGCGACGGCAGAAACGCTTTTATAAGCAGTTCGATTGCCGTAACGAAGCCCGAAATAATGACTATATACGCCGCAATTCTCACCTGTTTGGGTATGAATTTTCTGAGCAGCGATATGAGAAGGTTTGAAAGTATGAGCACCGCCGTTGCCGAAAGCCCCATGCCTATGCCGTTTTTTGCAGATGTGCTCGTCGCAAGCGTCGGGCAGGTTCCCAAAAGCTGTACGAGTATCGGGTTCTGGTCAAACAGGCCTTCGATAAGTCTTGAAAAAAGCGAGCGCTTGTTTGTTTTCTGCTTTTCGTTTGTCATGCTTCCGCCACCTCCCCGAACATTTTTCCTATCTGCGCAAGGGCGCTGTCTATCGCTATCGTAACAGGCTCGCTCGTCCTCGTCGCGCCGGAAATTATTATGCTTTTAAGCTCCGACGCGCTTTGCGAAAAGCCTTCTTTTCTGCCCTTGAATTTGTCGAGAAAATCCCTCTCCCTTATCTTGTCGCCTATGCCCTTTGTTTCGGAAAGGGATATTACCTTTACGTCCTTTATCGTCAGGTCGGGATTTACCGCGACAAGCAGGTCGATTTCGTCCTTGAATCCCATCGGCGACGTCTTTACGCAGTAGCCGAAAACCTCTCCGTTTCCGTCTTTAATTATGTAAACCGCGTCGACGTCGGAGTCAAGCTCCGCGTTTACGTTTTCACAGCTTCCGACGGGGTTTCCGCTTCGGTCGGTTATCTTATAGCCGCCGTCTTCCGACACCGAAAAGATTATTCCGTCGGAAGAATATATGTCCGAAAGAGCGGATGCGGTATTCATTTTCTGGTTGTACGCTATGCGGTCCTTTGTTATGAAGTTTACCGCCGCAACGAGGGTTGCGATAAACGCGCATATAACGAGAAGTTTCAGAGCCGTTAAGGCGATATAAGCGAAAGTGCTTTGAGACTTACTTTTGTTCTCCAACCTTATTACCTCCTCCGAACTTCACGGGCGCCGTGATTTTATCGAGCGCCAGCGTAAACAAATTCATTATGAGTATCGCGAACGACACGCCTTCGGGATAGCCGAAATATCTTATGAACACCGTTATAAGACCGCATCCTGCGCCGTAGATAAGCCGTCCGATTTTTGTAACGGGCGACGTCGTGTAGTCGGTCGCCATAAACACGGCACCGAGCATTAGTCCGCCGGAGCACAGTTCATAAAGCATAAACTGCACGTTGGGCGCGCCTTGCGCCGGGAAAACGAGCGTAAGCAGCGCCACCGTCGCAATATATGACACGGGAATGTGCCAGGTTATCACCTTTCTTGCGACAAGATATATTCCGCCGAGCAAAATCAGCGTTACCGAAATCTCGCCTATACATCCCGGCATATTTCCCAAAAACATATCGAAAAGTCCCGTTTCGGGAAGCGTTCCCTTTTGCAGAAACGCAAGCGGAGTCGCTCCGGCGACAACGTCGGAGGCGTGGGGCTCGGCGTACGTCGAAAGCTCCTTCGAGAACGAAATGAATAGGAAAACTCTCGCCGCAAGCGCGGGGTTGAGAATGTTTTTGCCTATTCCGCCGTAAAGCTGCTTTACTATTACTATCGCAAAAAAGCTGCCGAGCGCCGGCATCCAGAGCGGCACCGTCGAGGGAAGGCTGTATGCGAGCAGCATTCCCGTAACCACCGCCGACAGATCGCCGACCGTGTTGCTCTTTTTGAGTATTTTTCTGTATAAATATTCGAAAACTACGCTTGACGCAACGCTGATAAGCGTTATCCACAGCGGGCGCATGCCGAAAACGTATATGCTCCACACGAGTATCGGCAAGAGCGCTATAATCACGTCGAGCATGATTATCCTCGTGTTTACGGGGCTGTTTACGTGCGGAGACGCGCTCATTTTCAAGAATTTTCTTGCCTGGGTGTTGTCAGTCAACCTTAAGCGCCTCCCTTCACATCTTTTCGGCGGCGGCAGCCGCCATTTTCTTTCTCTGCGCGTTAATCTGCGCCTTGGTGTTCCTTATGTGCTGAACTATCGGCACCCTGCCGGGACATATATAAGTGCAGCAGCCGCATTCGACGCAGGAGAGGATGTTGAATTTCTCGCACACCTCCTTGTTGTCGACCTTTGAAAATGCCGCGAGGTAATTGGGCATCAGGTGCATGGGGCATACCGACACGCACTTTCCGCAGTGAATGCAGTTGCCCTCCGACGGCTTTTTCTCGTCTTTTTCGGAGAGCGCAAGTATTGCCGACGTGTTTTTCATCACGACGGAATCGTAGCTCCACTGCGCGTTGCCCATCATGGGACCGCCGCTGATTATTCTTCCTATATTCTCTTTTATTCCGCCGCAGAAGTTGAATATGTCCTCGTAGCTCGTGCCTATGGGCACTCTTATGTTTTTCGGCTCGTTCACGGCGTCGCCGTCAACCGTTACGACGCGCTTTATAAGCGGCATGCCCGTCTTCATCGCGTGGTAAACGGCGGAAGCCGTTTCTGCGTTGAAA
Organism: Clostridia bacterium; assembly: GCA_017613815.1. Taxonomy (GTDB): domain Bacteria; phylum Bacillota; class Clostridia; order Oscillospirales; family CAG-382; genus UMGS882. The sequence goes on from JAGADB010000063.1 coordinate 4,359, forward strand.
ATCACGCATCCCACGTCCGCGGGAAGCTTGCCGGCGGGCAGTTCCACGCCTTTGAGCGCATATATGAGCTGCCTTTCGTCGCCCTGCGGGTATTTTGTCTTCAAAATCACGACTTTAAGGCTCTTGTCATCGCCTATCGTCTTTGAAAGCACCTTTGCGGCGTCTTTTTTATTTGCTTCGACAGCGAAAATAACGCTCTCAACGTTAAGCGCGTTTTTAAGTATTTTCGCGCCGTTCACTATCGTCTCGGGCTCCTCTGACATCAGGCGGTGGTTTGCCGTGATGTACGGCTCGCACTCGGCGCAGTTGATTATCACGTCCTTCGCCTTGCCTATTGCCGACGAAATTTTGGCGTAGGTCGGGAAAGCCGCGCCTCCCATGCCGGAAATGCCCGCCTCTTTTACCTTTTCTATAACGTCCTCGGCGCCTGCCTTGAATATATCGCCGTCATACGGCTTTACTTCTTCGGACAGCTCGTCCTTGAAGTCGTTTTCGATAATCACGTAAGCCGTTTTTCCGTAGCCCGTGTAGGACGGCCGCATTTCCACGTCTTTTACGACGCCGGAGACGCTTGCGTGAACGGGACACGAAAGTCCGCTGTCAAAGCGGCCTATGACCTGTCCGGCTTTAACCGCGTCGCCCTTCTTTACGAGCGGCGTTGCCGGAGCGCCTATGTGCTGCTGCATAGGTATTGAAACGACGGCGGGTGAAGGAAATTCACATATTGCGCAATCCTTTGTGTTTTTCGATTCCGGAATATGTATTCCGCCCCTGAAAGTTTTTGCCATGCCCTTTACCTTTCCCTTACATTATTTTGTTACTGTCTCACAAGTATTTATTATACCACGCGGAGATTAAAATTTCAACTTATATATATTGTATATATTTATAATATAATACAAAAGCGGACCCGCAAAAACGGTATCCGCTCATTTTTCAGAATAGAAAGTCCGAAACCTTATATACGTCGCCCGCGCACATGGTTATCGCCATGTCGCCTTCTTTTGCGTTTTCTTTTATAAATTCCGCTATTTCTTCAAAACTGCCGAAATATTCAGCCGACGGAAGATATTTCCTTATGTCTTTTGAAGATATGCCGTTTACGTTCTTTTCTCGCGCCGCGTACACGTCAGCCATTACAACGACGTCGGCAA
>JAGADB010000064.1 GCA_017613815.1 Clostridia bacterium
AAGGTATAAAAACAGATATATCTTCGACTACCGCGACGCGTCGTACGAGTACGTGAAATTTTACGGCGCGCTCGTGCGCATGCTCGTCAAAAATTCGTTTTTCACCTGCATTTCGTCGCCCAAGTTTTCTGACGTCATAAAGAGCAATAAAGAGTTAATTATGGCTCACAATTTTTCGGGGGAAAATTATAAAAACCGCGCGCTTTTTTGTGAAAAAAACAAGTCGGGAAAGATAAAAATCGGCTACGTCGGATACCTGCGGGAATACGGGTACCTTGCGCGCCTTGCCGACGTTTTCGGGAAAGACGGGCGCTTTGTTTTCGAAATCCACGGCTCGGGCGACTGCGTAAAGACGCTTCGGGACTACTGTGAAAAGTACGCAAACGTCGGGGTTTTCGGCGCATACGACGAAAAGGACAAGATGAAAATCGTCGATTCCTTCGACATGATTTGCTATAACTATCCGAAAAATTATGTAAACTATCCCGCGCTTGCCAACAAGTTTTACGACGGACTTATGCGCAAAAAGCCGATGTTCGCAAACGCCGAGACCTTCTCGGGAGAGCTTATAGAGCGCGAAAAGCTCGGTATAAGTCTTTTTGAGGACGCAAAGGACGCGCCCGACGAAATTTTTAACTATTATACGGCGTTCGACGAAAAGGAATTTTGCGAAAACTGCGAAAAATTCCTCGAAAAAGTCATAAAAGACGACGAAATTTACGTTGAAGCAATCAAAAAATTCATAAGAAGTTAGGGAGAAAAGATGCAGACACCCGAAATAAGCGTCATCGTGCCGGTTTACCGGGCTGAAAATTACATAAAAGACTGTGTTGACAGCGTGCTCGGACAGACCTTTGCGGACTTCGAGCTTATTCTGGTCGACGACGGCTCGCCCGACAGAAGCGGCGAAATCATAGACGCTCTTTCGCAAAAGGACGCGCGGATAAAGGTTGTCCACAAGGAAAACGGCGGACCCGTCAGCGCGCGCAAGGCGGGAATAAAACTCGCTTCCGGAAGATACGTCATGAACCTCGACAGCGACGACACGCTGGAAACCGACGCGCTTTCGGAAATTCACGCATATATTTCCGAAACCGCTTCCGACGTGTACTGCTTCGGCTTTAATTTCGTAACGGGCGCCAAAAAAGAGCGTATTCTGCCGAACTTTGACGAAGGGCTTTACGACACGCCCGAAAAGATGCAGACTGTTCTCGGGTCCTTCATTTACAAAAAGGACAAGCCTTTTTACACCTTCGGAATATATCCGAGCATCTGGTCCAAGGTTGTAAAAAGGGAGATTTACACCCCCTGCCAGCTTGCGATAAACGACTCCCTCATCATCGGCGAGGACTTTGCGCTGTCGTTTTTGATTTTCCACAGGGCAAACTCGGTTTACATAATTAAAAAGCCGTTTTACAACTACAACTATCTGCCGCTTTCGTTGAGCCACAACATTTCGGCGGACAACTGGGGCACGAAGGCGGAAATTCTGCGGGAATTCGAGGGCTCGCCGTATTACGCAAAAGAGGAAAACGTCATAAAACCGCAGCTCGGCGCATACCTTGCGGAGATGCTTTACAACTACCTTTTCGTTACGGCGAAGGAGGCGGAAAAATACGCGTCTTACGCACAAAAAGCGGAAAATCTCGACGAAATAATCCACAAATACATATCTTTCTGCAAATACAATTTTCATTCCCTGCGCGGAATAATACTCGTGTTCTTAGTAAAGAAAAAAATGTGGCGGACACAGTATATTCTTGCGAAAATTCGGCCTTACAGAATAAAGCTTTTCGGAAACAAATAACGGGAAATCGGTATAAAAAATGGAGCAAAGAAAACAGATTTCGATAAATATCGTCTCGCAGATAATTTCGTTTGCGGCGTCCCTTGCCATAAACTTCTTTCTCGTGCCGTTCACGGTTGAAAAAATCGGCAAAGAGGTTTACGGCTTTTTCGGGCTCGCAAACAATTTTCTCGAATACGTAACGGTCATAACCGTCGCCGTAAACGGCATGGCGAACCGTTTTATAACGGTCGCGTACTCGAAAGGGGAGTACGCGGAAGCAAAAAAATATTTTTCGTCGGCGACGGTTGCGAACATATTTCTCACGGTTGTACTTTCGGTTCCCGCGGCTTTAACCGTCGTCTTTTTGGACAAATTCACCGCCGTTCCCGAAAACAACGTTCTCGACGTAAAGGTCCTCTGGGCGCTCGTTTTTTTGATGTTCTTTATAAACCTCGTCTTTTCGAGGTTCGACGCCGCGCCGTTTGCAAAAAACCGTCTTGAAATAACCTCTCTCGTCAACGTCTCGTCAATTCTTTTAAAAGCGGCGGTAATCGCGGTTCTGTACCTCTTTTTCAAGCCGTATCTCTTTTACGTCGGTATCGCGGCGCTTGCTTCCGCCGTGCTTTCGGCGGTAATGAAAGTGTTTTTCAAGAAAAAACTCACGCCCGACCTTGCGTTTGACGGAAAGCTCTTCGATTTCGGCGCGGTAAAGACGCTTCTTTCGGTCGGAATCTGGAATTCCGCAAGCCAGCTCAGCCAGATACTGTTCACGGGGCTGGACCTGCTGCTTGCAAACCTCTTTGTCGGCGCGTACGGCATGAGCCTGCTTTCTGTTGCGAAAACGCTGCCGGTAATGATTATCGGCCTTGTCGGCGTAGTCGCGGGCGCGTTTTATCCGTCCATGACGATATGCTATTCGACAAAGCCGAAAGAGGAGCTTCTCAAGGAGACGGCGTTCGCAATGTCGCTCTGCGGGCTTATTTTAAGCGTTCCCGTTATGGGAATCGCCGTTTTCGGCGAGAGCTTCTTTGCGCTGTGGCTGCCGTCAATGACGGCGGAGGAAATCTCGAAAATATATATTCTCACCGTGCTCACGATGCTTCCGCAAATGCTGAGTATATACGTTTTTCCGCTGTATCAGATAAATACGCTTACGTGTAAAGTCAAGGTCCCGGCGCTCGTCGACTGCGCAATAGGCGCCGTCAACGTGTGCGCGGTGTTTGCGCTTTTGAAATACACAAATCTCGGACTTTTCGCGATAGCGGGCGTAAGCTCGCTGCTTCTGCTTCTGAGAATCGCGTTTTTCGTGCCTATGTATGCTTCGTCAAATCTTTCGGTGCCGAAGCTTACGTTTTACCCCGTGCTTCTTAAAGGGCTTATTCTCAACGCCGTCTTGTTCGGCGTGTTTTACGGCGTAAAGAGCCTGTTTTCGATAAATTCATGGATAATGCTTATAATTCCGGCGCTTATCTGCGGCGCGCTCGGATACGCGCTCGGATTTTTCACGCTGTTTTCAAGGGAAGACAAGAAAAAGGTCAAGCTCTTTTTTGAGAAAAAATTCAAAAAAACAACCCGGGAGGAATAGTATGAATATACGGCTTACGGGATATTTCGACAAAAATTTCGGAGACGACCTCATGCAGCTTTTGCTGATAAAAAGTCTTCCGGAATATAACTTTTTTGCCGACTGCGGAAAAAAGGAAATGCTTTTGCACTTAAAAGACGAAAAAAACGTGCTTCCGTACGAAAAGGACGTTTCCTTTGACGCGCTCGTAAACGTAATCGGCTCGGGCTTCAAGTACGACTCTAAATTAAATATCGCGCAGAAAATCATGTCTATCCCGCGCGAAAAAAAGATACACGAAAAGAAGGCGTGCACCGTCGGCTGCAGCGTTGACAAATCAAAAAGGAAGCTCGAAAACGCGCTCATAAAAAGGGAGCTGAACAAATACGGCTTTATCTCGTGCAGAGACGAAGTTTCTTTTGATATTATCAAAAAAGCGTGCCCGAAAAAGACCGTTTTTCTCCATAACGACCTCGTTTTCGCACTTCCGGAGGAATATATTTTTCCAAAAACGGGCGAAAACTGCCTCGGAATAATTCCCACGCAGAAAAATTTTTCCTCCGAAAACTTCCCTTATTTTGAAATTTTGGCAAAATTCTGCGACGAATTTATCGAAAAAACGGCGGG